>NZ_JBNQTI010000159.1:0-21556 GCF_050325825.1 Kitasatospora sp. LaBMicrA B282 | reverse complement strand
GCGGCCGCGCACTCCTGCTCGCGCCAGGTGCGGGCCAGCTCGGTCACCACGGCGGCGGCCTGCCGGTGCTCGGGCAGCGGCGGCAGGTGCACCCGGCCGCGGGCGGCCTGGCGGGTGAGCGCGTGGGCCAGCTGCGCCGGGTCCTGCGGCCAGGGCGCCAGGCCGGAGCGGGCCAGGGTGGCCGCGTTGGCCCGGCCGTGGCCGGAGATCACCTGGTAGCTCACCGCCGGCAGCCCCGCGACCAGCGCCTCGGTCAGCGAGAGGCCGCCCGCGTTGTGCACCAGCACGTCCGCGGCGGCCATCAGCGCCGGCACGTCGGTGCGCCAGCCCAGCGCCACCACGCCCGGCTGTGCGGAGAGCCGCTCCCGCAGCCGGTCGTTGCGCCCGCACAGCACCACCGGCACCGTGCCCTCGACCGCCCGCAGCGCCCGCACCGCGCCGGGCACGTCGCCCAGCCCGAGCGAACCGGTGGTCAGCAGCACCATCCGGCGGTCGGCCGGCACCCCCAGCTCGGCCCGCAGCGCGGCGACGGCCGCCGCCGTGGGGCGCTCGGCGAAGGCCGCCGGCGCGAGCGGACCGGCCGCCGTCATCGGCACGCCGTAGCGCTCGCTGCCCTCGGCGGCGGTCGCCTGGGTGACGGTGAGGTGGGCGTCCAGCCGCGGGTGCACCCAGAGCCGGTGCGGGGCGGGGTCGGTCAGGTAGCAGACGGCGGGCGCCCGCAGCCGGCCGTCCTCCTTCAGCAGCCCGAGGCTCTGCGCGGCGAACGGGAAGGTGGTCACCACCACGTCGTAGTCCGCGCGCACCCACTCGGCCAGCTCCCGGGCCGCCAGCCGGCACAGCCGCAGGGTGAGCGAGCGCACCACCGAGTCGCGCTCCTCGTTGCGGAACAGCCACTCGAAGGCCCACGGCGTCCGGTTGGCGCTGAACTCGTAGCCGTCGCGCAGCAGTCGGCGGTAGCGGCGGGGCAGCGCGTCCAGGTAGTCGCGGCAGTCCGCGACCACTCCCTGTGCGGAGAGCCGGCGGACCAGCTCGAAGGCCGCGCCGTTGTGGCCGGCGCCGACGCTGCCGGTGATCACCAGCGCCCGCAACGGCCGCTCGGCAGGGGACCGCCACGGCTCGCTGGGCGGCGTGGCGGAGCCGGGCCGGAGCCGGGCGGGGGCGGGCGGGAGGAGCTGCTGCGAGGTGCTGCCGGGCATGGGGGATCCGCTCGACGAAGGACGTGGCGACGGCCACGCGGCCTGGGGACGGCGCAGCGCGCGGTCCGGTTCGGCCGGCCGCCGGCGCCTTGGCCCGTACCGTACTGAGCCGCCGGCGCCCGGCCCCACCGCCGCGGGTGAGCGCCGGGCGGCGGCTCGGTGAACTTCACCGCCCGCACCGGCCCACCGTGACCTGGGACTGAACCCCGGATGAAGCGCTGAACCCCGCCGGGCCGGCCAGCCGTCGTACGGAGTGCAGCCCGACGGCCGTCCGTCTCCGGGCGGCCGGCGGGAGCGCGCGCGACCGGTGCAGTGGCGACGACGAGGGGGAGAACGTGGAGCAGGGGTGTGTGCGACCGGCGGACCGCCGAGGGGGCTCGGGCGGTGCGGCGGCGGTGCGCGCGGCGGCGAAGGTCGGGGCGGGCCGCGCCACGGGTGAGCCGGTGACGCCGGTCCCGGCCGCCGGGTCGCCGGCCGGGAGGGCTGCCGACCTCTCGCAGGACGGTCGCGCCGACTGATGCACCGCCAGGACCACGGCAGCGTGACCACCACGGTCCGGCCGACCGCCGCGCTGCCCCTGCTGGCGGCCAACCCCGGGCTGGCCGCGCGCTTCAGCCGCACCCTCGAGTTCGAAGACCACTCGGTCGACGCCCTGGTGAACCTGGTCGAGCGGGCCGCCGCCGGCGACGGTTACCGGCTGGCCGAGGGCACCCGGGCGGCGCTGGCCCGCCAGCTCGGTGCGCTGCCCGCCGGCCCGGCCCACGGCAGCGGCCGGGCCGCCCGCACGGTGTTCGAGGAGATGGTGGACCGGCAGGCCTCACGGCTGGCCGCCCTCGGTGAACTGGGCGCCGCCGACCTCGCGCTGCTGGTCCCCGAGGACTGTCCGGAGATCGACACCGGCGACCAATGCCAGCGATGAATGCCGGCGATGAATGCTGGCGACGGATTTCAGCGATGAACGTCAGCGATGACGAGGCGAAGGAGTAGACATGGCGTGGTACCAGGGTCCCTGCCGGATCACCGTGGTCGGCGTCGAGGCCGACTGGCCGCAGCGGGCCGTGGTGACACTCCGGCCGAGCGGGCGCAGCATCGTGATCGCCGGCACCGTCGGGGAGTGCCAGGTGATCGAGGCGGAGAGCTGGGACCTGGCGGTGGAGCACCAGTACGGTGGCAGCTGGCAGCCCAACGTGCGTGCCGTGCAGAGCCGTTGGGAGGACGTCCGGGGGGTGGGCACCCAGCTGGTGCGCAGCAAGGACCAGGACTGGTCCCATGACCGTCGTCCCACCAACCTGGTGCTGAAGGTCGAGCGGATCACCCCCGGCACTCCCGCCGCGATCCCGGCGGTCGAGGCGGCCACGGTCCGCCGCCCCGGCGTCGAGTCCTCGCCCGGGTTCCGGGCCGCCACCTGGTCGACCCCGACCGTGCGGACCGCAGCCGGCGACGGCACCAGCAGTGCCGGAACCTCTACTCCGGGCCGGGTCGCGACCTCCGGCGGCAGCGCGGTGCCCGGCAGTGCGGCATCGGGCAGTGCGGCACCGGGGCGCCCGGCCACCTCGGGCAGCGCTGCGCAGGCGGGTCGCCCGGCGACGGCGGGCGGCGAGTACGCGCTGTAGCGGTCGGGCGCTGCGCGGCGGCGGGCGGTCGGCGGGGGCGTGGCGCTCAGAGCCACCCCCGCTCGTCCGCCACCCGCAGGGCCTCCAGCCGGTTGCGGGTCGCGGTCTTGGCGATGGCGGCCGAGAGGTAGTTGCGGACCGTGCCCTCGGAGAGGAAGAGCCTGCCGGCGATCTCGGCCACGCCGGCGCCGGAGCGGGTGGCATTGAGCACGTCGCGCTCACGGGCGGTGAGCGGCGAGTCCCCGGCGGCCAGGGTGGCCGCGGCGAGCGCCGGGTCGACCACCCGCTCGCCCCGCACCACCCGGCGGATCGCCTCCGCCAGCGCCTCGGCGGGGGCGTCCTTGACCACGAAGCCGACCGCACCCGCCGCCATCGCCCGGCGCAGGTAGCCGGCCCGGCCGAAGGTGGTCAGGATGACCACCCTGCAGTCGGGGACCACGGTGCGCAGCACGGCGGCGGCCGCCAGGCCGTCGAGGCCGGGCATCTCGATGTCCAGCAGCGCGACGTCGGGCCGGCGCTCCTGGGCGGCCTCGACCACCTGGTCACCGCGGCCGACGGCGGCGACCACCTCGAAGTCGTCCTCCAGGCCGAGCAGCGCGCACAGCGCGGTGCGGATGAGTTCCTGGTCGTCGGCGAGCAGGAGTCGGATGGTCATGGCGCGCTTCCCTCCGCCGGGTCGAGGGTGACCCGGCGCCGCCAGCCGTGCGGGTCGACCGGCCCGGCCGTCACCCGGCCGCCGGCTGCGGCGACCCGTTCGCGCAGGCCGGTCAGACCGTTGCCGGCGGGGGCCGGGGCGCCCACGCCGTCGTCGCGGATCTCCACGCTGGTGGCGGAGAGCAGCACCGTGCACCGGGTGGCGCGGGCGTGCCGGACCACGTTGGTCAGGCCCTCGCGGACCACCCAGCCGAACAGCTCCCGGTGCACCGGGGCGACCTGGTCGGTGGCCGTCGGCAGCTCGGCCAGCACGCCGGTGGCCCGCAGCAGCTCCCGGCCGCGGGCCAGTTCGGCGGCGAGTGTCACCTCCCGGTAGCCGGAGACGGCGGCCCGCACCTCGGTCAGCGTCTGCCGGGACAGCTCCTCCACCTCGGTGATCTCCTGGAGCGCCCGGGCCGGGTCGCTGCCGGCGGTGGCAAGTCGGCGGGCCAGGCCGCTCTTCACGGTGATCACCGTGAGCGAGTGGCCGAGCAGGTCGTGCAGGTCGCGGGCGATCCGGGCCCGTTCGGCCTCCGATGCCAGGTGGGCGACCTCGGCCCGGGCCTCGACCAGCGCGCGGTTGGTGGCGGCCATCTCGGTGAAGGCGTAGACGGTGACGGCGGTGAAGACCAACGCGATCGCCTGGAAGCCGCCCGGGCCCTGGTGCCAGGGCCGCACCGCCCACGGCACCAGCAGCGCGGCAAGGGCGCCGACGGTGACGATCAGGACCGCGTGCCGGCGCAGGAACCCGGCGGCGAACGAGACCACCATGGTGGCCAGGAAGAACGCGAACTCGTGGGCGAACGGCAGCTCGGCCAGGAAGAGCACGCCCATCAGGGCACCCAACGGGACCAGCCGGCGCCGGGCGCCGCGGATCGCCACGACGAACGCGAGCACGTAGACGGCCCCGAACGCCGCGGCGATCAGGTACCCGGCCAGCGCGGCCCCGCCCGTGGAGTACTGGGCCACGCCGACGATCGTCACGAACGGGTACACCAGCATGCCGCAGGCCAGCAGGATCCGCCGCCAGCCCTGCGCCCACCGCTGCGAGTCACCGGGCGGGGCGGCCGCCGGGGCGGGCGCGTCCTCGCTGCTCGGGGTGCCTGCGGTGTCCGCCATGGCCCGCACGCCAGGGCGTGTCTTTCGGATCACGCCGGGCGGGCGACGCCGGGGCACGCACCTCGACGGCTTCTCGTCAGTCGCCGATGCTCCGCATGGACTCCTTCCTCGGCGCCGCCGATGCACGCACCCGTGGGGGCACCTCCCAGCCGAAGGCTGGGGGAGCCGCCCGCTGATCCGACGTGATCCGAAAGACACGCCCTAGCACTGCCGAGCGACCAGTCGGGCCTGCGGGCGGGCGGGCGGACGGTGAAGCACGGTCAGGGCCGCGGGAGGAGCGAGCGGAACCGGCGGCCGTTGGCGGTCACGACCACGCCCAGCAGCAGGAGCCCGCAGCCGCCCTGCTCGACCTTGAACCAGAGCGGGAAGGTCCCGGGCAGTGCCAGGATGACCGCGATCGCCGTGACCATCACGGTGCTGATGATCCGAAGCCGGCGCAAGGCGCCGCGCGACCCGCGGGCCGCCCGGCGGGCGAGTGCGGTGGTCAGCAGCGCGCTGGCCAGCACGATGGTGCAGCGGACCCAGACCGCGGGGGTGACGACGGCGGTGTGCTGGCGCAGCACCACGATCGCCGCCAGGGTGGCCGCGCTGACCAGCAGGTAGCCGCGGACCAGCAGGGTGATCCGGCGGAAGGCCCGCCGGCTGTCCGGATGGTGGAGGGCCTCGTCGTGGCGTGCGACGGGCTGCTTCGCGATGACGTCCATGGCAGTCATGGTGCTCGCGGGCCGTGGGCGCGGGGCAGTGTGCCGGCCCACGGGGCGGCGATGACTTTTGTCATGGGAGCCGGTCCCGCCGGGCCCGGGTTGGCGCGTTCAGGCTGGTGAGCGGTGGGCGGGCTCAGCCCCAGTACGGTGTGCGGGCGTCGGGCATGCCCGCGCCGACCAGGGCGGCGAGGTCGAGGAAGGCCCGGCGGGTCCGGCTGCGCAGCTTGTCCAGCGCGAACTCGCCGCCGCCCGCCAGGTGGTCGTCGAACGGGACGACCACCACGCCGCGGGTGCGGCGCTCGAAGTAGGCGATCAGGTCCTCCACCCGGACGGTCCGCCCGTCGCCGCGCAGTTCGGTGATCACCGTGATGGCGCTCCGCACCAGGTCGGCGTGGCCGTGGCTGTGCAGCCAGTCCAGTGTGGTGTCGGCGCTGCGGGCGCTGTCCACGCTGGGGGAGGCGGTGATGATCAGCTGGTCGGCCAGGTCCAGGACCCCGGTCATCACGTCGTGCACCAGGCCGGTGCCCGAGTCGGTGATCACCAGGGGGTACTGGCGGGTCAGCAGCTCCAGCACCGTGCGGTAGTCCTGGTCGCTGATCGCGGCCGAGACGTCCGGGTCCGAGTCGTTGGCCAGGATCTCCAGACCGCCGGGGGTCATCGAGGTGTACCGCCGGATGTCCATGTACCCGGACACTCCGGGCAGCGCGTCGACCAGGTCGCGGAGGGTCCGCCCGGTTTCGGCGCGGACCCGGCGGCCGAGGGTGCCGGAGTCCGGGTTGGCGTCGATCGCGAGGACCTTGTCGGCGCGCTCGACGGCCAGCGTGGCGCCGAGGCCGAGGGTGGTGGTCGTCTTGCCGACCCCGCCCTTGAGGCTGAGCACGGCGACCCGGTGGCAGCTGTGCAGCGGGGTGCGGATCAGCTCCAGCTTGGCCAGGCGCTCGCGGTCACCGCTGCCGCCGCCGCGGGGCAGCAGCCGGCGCAGGCTGCGGGCCGAGCGCTGGGCGACGCGCTGGGTCGCGGGGCGACCGGGCGCGGGGGCGTGCGGGCCGGGTGGCGCGGGGGCGTAGGTGGGGCTGACGGGAGCGGGTGGCGCGGGCGGTGCGGGCGGTGCGGGCGTGGGGGTGACGGGAACGGGCGCAGGCGCGGGTGCGGGCGCAGCGGGCGCCGGGGAGAGGACGGCGGGCGGCTCGGGGGTCGCGGGCCGGGGCAGCACCCGGCCGGTGGTGAAGGCGGGGACGGGCGCGGGCTGTGGCGCCGGCACGGGCGGCTCGACGGGAGCCGGCACGGGCTCCGGCGCCTGCTGCGGCTCCGGCACCGGCGGCAGTGGCGCGGTGCCGAACCCGGCCTGCGGTTCAGTGGCCCAGCCCGGCGGGGTGTAGTCCGGTGCCTGGTCCCAATCGGCGGGGGCGGTGAGCTGCTGGACCTCCCACTCGGTTCTGCCTGTGCTGGTCACCGCTGTTCATCCTCCTGTAGCCGTCGCTCCACCTCGCACTACGGCTGCGCGACCGCGGACCGTTCAACCGGGCGGGCCCGAATTCCGCGGGTCGCGACGACCGGCCCCGGGAGCGCCCTCGATCGCCGCCAGCTGCCGCCGCAACTGCTCGAGGTGCGCCGGGTCGCTGCGCTGCTCGAAGAGCCCGATCGCGGCGCGCAGGTGCTCGGCCGCGTCGGCGGCACGGTCGACGGAGAGCAGGAACTCGCCGAACTGCTGCTCGGTCATGGCCTCCAGGGCGAGCGAGCCGGCGGCCCGGCAGCGGTCCAGGGTGGCGGTCCAGGCCGCCTCGGCCTCGGCGGACCGGCCGAGGCTCTGCAGCGCGTGCGACTCGTTGATCATGGCCGACAGGTGGAAGGTGGACTCGGGGTGCTCGGCCAGCAGGGCACGGACCTCGCGGGCGTAGGCGAGGGCGGTCTCCAGCCGGCCGCGCATCCCGTTCACCGCCGCGGCGTTGTTCAGCACCGAGGCGCCGGCCAGGCCGGCGTCGCCGGCCCGGACCACGGCGACCGCCCGGTCCAGCAGGTCCGCGGCCTCGTCCAGGTCGCCCTGGTGCCGAGCCACCACGGCCTGCATGGTGAGGATCTGGGCGTGCACGGCACCGTCGGCCGGGCCGGTGCGTGCGACGGCCGCCTCGGCCAGCGGGCGGGCCTCGGCCGGCCGGGCGGTGGCCAGTGCGCCCGCGGTGCGGGCCTCCAGCAGGGCGATGCCCAGGCGGTTGTCGGCGCGCCGGGCCGCCCGCAGACCGGCGCGCAGGCAGGCGAGCCGGTCGGTGAGCCGGCCCACGCCCTGGTAGAGGCCGTTGCAGAGCGAGGCCAGGCGCCAGGCGCGGTCGTCGCCGCCGTCCATCGGGTCGGCCGCCGCCACGGTGCTGACCAGGTCCCGGATGGTGGCCTCCTCGGCGGCGAACCAGGCGAGCGCGCTGCGTGCGTCCGGGAGCCGGGGCAGCGCGCGCGGCGGGTGGGCCGGCGGGGGCTGCGGCAGTTCGTTGCCGGGCTGCACCCGCTCGCAGGCCAGGTCGGCCGCCGTCAGGTAGTGGTCCAGCAGGCGGGTGAGGGCCGCCCGGCCGGTCTGCGGGCCGTGCTCGGTCAGCAACTGCCGGGCGAACAGCCGGATCAGGTCGTGCCGGGCGTACCGGCCGGGGGCGCTCTCGGCGAGCAGGTGGTGGGCGGCCAGCGCGCCGAGCGCGTGCCGGGCCGCGGCGGCCTCGGTGCCGAGCAGCGCGGCGGCCGCGCAGACGTCCACCTCGGTGCCCGGGTGGACCGCGAGCAGGGCGAGCAACTGGGCGGCGTCGGCCGGGAGGTGACGGTAGGTCAGGGTGAGTGCGGTGTGCACGCTGGCGGTGCCCTGGGCGTCCAGGGCGAGCAGCCGGGTGCGTTCGTCGGCGAGTTCGTCGACCAGGTCGGCGATGGTCCAGCCGGGGCGGGAGACCAGCCGGGCCGCGGCGATCCGCAGGGCCAGCGGCAGCCGGTCGCAGAGGATCACCAGGCGTTCGGCGGCGGCCAGTTCGGCCCGCACCCGGCCCGGGGTCAGCAGCCGCTCCAGCAGGCCGAGCGCGTCCCGGTCGGGCAGTGCGCCCAGGCGCAGCGCGGTGGCGCCCGCGGTGACCACCAGCTCCTCCAGGGTGGCCCGGCTGGTGATCACGGTGGCGCAGTGCGGGCCGGCGGGCAGCAGCATCCGGGCATCGGCGGCGGTGCGCACGTTGTCCAGCACCACCAGCAGCCGGCGGTCGGCGGTCTGGTCCTGGTAGAGCTCGGCGCGCGCGGCCGGGTCCTCGGGGATCGCGTCGTCCGGCAGGCCGAGCGCGCGCAGGAACCGGCCCAGGGTCTCGGCCGGGTCGGCGGGACCGGCCGGGTCGAAGCCGCGCAGGTCGGTGAAGAGCAGTCCGTCGGGGAAGCCCGCGGCCGCGCCGTGCGCCCAGTGCACCACGGTGGCGCTCTTGCCGGCGCCGGCCGGACCGATCACCAGGCCGAGGCCGCTGCCGGTGCGCTGCGGCCCGCACTCCTGGTCCAGCCAGTGCGACTCCAGGGCGCGTCCGACGAAGCCGCTCGGCCGCCGGGGCAGCCGGGTGCCGGTGCCGCCGCTGCGGGGCGCGGCGGCCGGTTGCGCGGCGGGGGCGCCAGGGGTGCTCGGGGCGGCGGGGGACAGGCCGGCGCCCGGGTGCGCGGCGCCGGCCTCGGTGCCGGGCAGCGACCGGTGCGCCGAGCGCAGGGCGGGCCCGGGGTCGACGCCCAGCTCGTCGGCCAGCCGGGTGCGCGCGTCCTGGTAGACGGCCAGCGCCTCGGCGTGCCGGCCGGCCTGGGCGAGGCAGCGGATCAGCAGCGCCACGGCGGCCTCGCGCAGCCCGTCGGCGCGCACCGTCTGCTCCAGCGCGGGGATCGCCGAGGCGCCGTCACCGAGCCGCAGCAGACGTTCGGCCCAGGCCTCCACCACGCTGGTGCGGGCGTCCTCCAGCCGGGCGGCCAGGCTGGTGGCCAGGACGCCCTCGGGCAGGCCGGCGAGGGCGGGGCCGCGCCACAGGTCCAGCGCCTGCCGGGCCAGGCCCGCGGCGGTGGCGTCGTCGGCGGTGGCGGGCAGCCGGGTGGCGAGGGCCGCGAACCGCGCGGTGTCGACCTGTTCGGGGTCACCGGTCAGCCGGTAGCCGGGGGCCTGGGTGTGCAGCGTGAAGCCGGTGCCGTCGAGCACCTTGCGCAGCGCGGCGACGTGCCCCTGCAGCGCGGCCTTGGCCTGGGCCGGTGGCTGCCCGTCCCAGAGCAGTTCGAAGAACCGCTCCACGGGCACCACTTGACCCAGTTCCAGGGCGAGCAGCGCCAGCACGGCCCGCCGCTTGGCACCTGCCACGGCCGCCGGGCTGCCGTCGCCGGTCCGCAGTTCGACCGGTCCGAGCAGCGTGATCCCCATCAATGCCCCTCACCCGCCGCTCGCTGCTCCTCAAGAGGGGACAGTCTAGTGGTGGCGGTTCATGACCAAAACGCCGGGTCAGCAGGGGAATGACGGGCATTGCGCGGAATGGGTGGGAGATGCGGCGGCGTGGTGGGGGCGGGGACCTCGGGGTGCGGGGGTCGGGTGCGGTGGGTGAGCTGCGAAAATCGCCGGGTAGGCTCATCCGGTCCCTACTCGCCGGTACGTTGTCATGGAGCACGTGTGCAGGTCCTGCTGCTGGGTCCCATCGCGCTCTGCGACCCCCACGGCACCGCGGTCGAGACCGGCGGGCCGAAGCGCCGCGCCGTGCTGGCCGCCCTCGCACTGGAGGCGAACCGGCCGCTGAGCGTGGCCCGCCTGCTCGACCTGGTCTGGGACGGCGAGCCGCCGCCGCAGGCCCGGGCCGCCCTGCACGGGCACATCGCCGCGCTGCGCAAGGTGCTGCCCGCCGGCCTCGACCTGGAGACCGTGCCGAGCGGCTACCGGCTGCAGTGCGCCGCGGACCTGGTGGACAGCCACCGCTTCGAACGGCTCTACCGGCAGGCCCAGGGCAGCACCGACCCGGCCGAGCGGTCCCTGCTGCTGCAGCAGGCGCTCGGACTGTGGCGGGGCAGCGCGATGGCCGACCTGCCGGGCGGCACGTACTTCCGCGAGACCTCCGGCTGGCTCTACGCCCGCCGGCTCGCCGTGCTGGAGGCCTGGGCCGACTGCGAGCTGGCCCGCGGCCAGGGGGCCCGGGTGGTGCCCGGTCTGGAGGCGGCGGTGCGGGCCGACGGGCTGCGCCAGGGGCTGATCGCGGCGCTGATGCGCTGCCTGGCCCAGGCCGGCCGGCAGGCGGAGGCGCTGGAGACGCACCGGGCCGCCACCGCGCGGCTGCGCGACGAACTCGGTTCCCGGCCGGGCCCGGTGCTCCAGGGGGCGCTGGCCGAGGTGCTCTCCGGCGAGTTGCTGGCCCGGGTCGCCGACCCGGGCCACCCGCTGGGCACCCCCGCGACGGCGCCGGCTCCCGTGCCGGTGCCGCCTGCCGCGTCGTATCGCGCTGCGTCGTATCCCGCGGCGTCGGCTCGCACAGCGTCGCCCGCGGCGGACCGTGCCGGGACGCTGCCTCCCGCACCGGCCGCCCGGCCCGCGCTGCCGCCGGCACCGGGCACACCTGTCCCGCCCGCGTTGCCCGTCACCCCCGCCCCGCCCGCCCGCGCGGCCCGGCTGCCCCGCCCGGTGCGCCTGGTCGGCCGGGCCGCCGAGACCGCCTGGCTGGACGAGATCACCCTGCCGCGCCCCGGCGAGGTGCCGCTGGCCGTGGTGGTGGGCCCGGCCGGCGTCGGCAAGAGCGCGCTCGCGGTGGCCTGGGCGCACGGCGTCGCCGACCGGTTCCCCGACGGCCGGCTCTTCGCCGACCTGCGCGGTTTCGACGAGGAGGACCCGCAGGACCCGCAGGACGTGCTGGTCGGCTTCCTGCTGGCGCTCGGTGCGGCCCCCGAGGAGGTCCCGGCCGCCGCCGAGGCCCGGGCCGAGCTGTACGACCGGCTCAGTCACGGCCGCCGGCTGCTGCTGGTGCTGGACAACGCCCGCTCGGCCGAGGACATCCGCCCGCTGCTGCCCGCCGGCGAGGGCAGCGCCGTGCTGGCCACCAGCCGCGCCGCGCTGCTCGACCTGGTGGCCCAGGACGGCGCGGCCTGGCAGGCGCTCGCCCCCCTGCCGGCCGGGGCCGCCACCGAACTGCTCGCCGCCACCGTCGGCGCGCACCGGGTGGCGGCCGAGCCGGCCGCGGCGCGCCGGCTGGCCGAACTCTGCGACCACCTGCCGTTGGCGCTGCGGATCTGCGGGTCCCGGCTCGCGGTGCGCCCGGGCTGGACGCTCGGCCAACTCGTCGCCGAGATCGAGGACGAGCAACCGGGGCTGGCCGGCCTGGACTCCCACGGCGCCGTCGGCATCCACTCCGCGCTCACCCTGACGTACCGTCAACTTCCGCCGCACTCCAGTCGGTTGCTTGCCCTGCTGGGGCTCTACCCGGGGGTCGAGATCACCCCGGGGCTGGCCGCCGCACTGCTCGGCGCCGACCTCGGCCAGGCCCGCGCGGCACTCGGCAGCCTGGCGGTCTACCACCTGATCGCGGAGGAGTGGCCCGGCCGCTACACCTGCCCCGGGCTGGTCCGCCGCTACGCGCGCGACCTGCTGGCCGAGCACACCACCCCCGGCGAGCGGCACGCCGCGCTCGGCCGGCTGCTCGACTACGCGCTCTCCGCCAGCGCCGCCGCGCTGCAGCCGCACCAGGTCTACCCGTGGCGCACCGAGTGGCCGGAGGGCGGACTGCTGCCCGGCGTCCGGGAGTGGAACTCGGCCGCGGAGGCCCAGCAGTGGTTCGAGCAGAACGAACCGACGCTCCGCCACCTGATCCTGGACGTCGGGCCGGCGGGCTTCCACCGGCACGCCTGGCGGCTGTCCGAGAACCTGCACAACTTCTACGTCCGGCGCGATCCGCACGGGCACTGGCCCGAGGTGGCGGCGGCCGGTCTGCGCGCCGCGCAGGCGTGCGCCGACCAGGCCGCGATCGGCCGGCTGGAGAGCCAGGTCGGCCTGGCGCTGGCCGCCAGCGGGCAGCCGGCACAGGGCCTCGCCCGGGTCGAGCGCGCGCTGACCGTCGCCGCCGCCGCGGGCGACCTGCGTGACCTGTGCGTGGGCCAGGTCCGGCGGGCCGTCTGCTTCGCGGCGCTGCGCCGTTCGCCGGTGCAGATCCGCACCTGCTGGGAGGCGGCGCTGGGCCTGGCCCGGGCGACCGGGGAGCGGCGGGTCGAGGCCGCGGTGCTCCAGCAGTGCGCGCAGGCGGCGCTGGACTGCGGTGACCCGCAGGAGGCGGTGCGGTTTGCCGCCGAAGGGCTGCGGCTGGACGACGTGTACAGCCAGGAGGTGCGGCTCTGGCTGCTCCTGGTCCAGGCGCGGGCCCGGCACGCGCTGGGGCGCGCGGACCAGGCGCTGGCGCCCGCGCGTGCGGTGCTGGCGGAGTGCGCGCAGCTCGCCGACGGCACCCTCGTGCACCAGGAGCTGCTGGTGCACCAAGCCCGCACGCTGGTGACGGACCTGACGGGGGAATGAAGCCGCGACGCGGGGAATGAACCCGCGCCGGTGTCCGGTCCGTTCCGGGTGGTGCCTGCCCGATCGATCGGGCCATTCCGGTGGCATCGGCACCACCCTGAACCAGCGACAACTGGAGCACCCATATGACTCGCAAGAGGGCCGCGGTCGCGCTCGGCGCGGTCGGCCTCGCCGCCTCCGTGATCGGCGGCGCCGGCACGGCCTACGCGTGGGCGCCCGGCAGCGTGAAGCTGTCCGGCACCTGCCTCGACCAGCCCGGCACGATCCGGCTGACCGTGACGAACAACGACTCGCACGGCGGCGACTTCACGCTGAGCAACGACAAGACCGCCGACACCGTCCGCGGCTCGGTCAAGGGCCACAGCACCGCCGACGAGACCGTCCCGTACGCGGGCGCCGGCACCACCTGGACCATCGCCTTCGACAACGTCGACGACGTGCACTCCACCTACACCACGGTCGCCGCGCCCACCTGCATGCCGGCCACGCCCACCCCGACGCCTACCCCGACGAAGTCGGAGAGCCCGTCGCCCACCCCGAGCGTGACCGCGAGCGTGACGCCGAGCCACCCGGCCACCAGGACCCCGACCCCGTCGGCGACCCCGAGCCACAGCGCCCCGGCCTCGCCGTCCAGCGCGGCCGCCGTGCTGCCCAACGCCAGCGCCTCGACCGGTGGCAAGTCGCTCGCCTTCACCGGCGGCGGCAGCGACAGCGGCCTGCTGGCCGGCGCCGGTGCGGCGCTGCTGCTGGCCGGCGGCGGCGTGGTCTACCGGACCCGTCGCGCCCGGCACCGCTGACCGGACGCCCGTCCCAGCTGCGCCGGCCCGCCCGGGCCGGCGCAGCGGCGCTCCCGGCCCCGCCCGCCGCCGCTCCGCCCGGCAACACCGCAGGTCGCGCCCGCTGGCCCCGGCGGACCTTCACCCAGGGCCTGTCTTCAAACTCCCGCCTGCGGGGCGACGCCGGGGCACGCGCCTCGACGGCTTCTCGTCAGTCGCCGATGGCCCCCAGCCTTCGGCCGGGAGGTGCCCCCACCGCATGGACTCCCTCCTCGGCGCCGCCGATGCACGCACCCGTGGGGGCACCTCCCAGCCGCCAGGCTGGGGGAGCCGCCCCGCCCGCCCTCCGGGCGGACGACGGGAGTCTGAAGACAGGCCCTAGAATCGACCGCCATGCTGCGTGTACTGGCCGTGGACGACGAACCCCCGGCGCTCGAAGAACTGCTCTACCTGCTGCGCGCCGACCCACGGATCACGCTCGCCCACGGTGCGGGCGACGCCACCGAGGCGCTGCGCCGGATCGGGCTGGCCATGGAGCACGGCAACACCGGCGACCACCGGCTGGACGCGGTCTTCCTCGACATCAACCTCCCCGGCCTCAGCGGCCTGGACACCGCGCGGCTGCTCTCCGGCTTCGCCGAGCCGCCGGCCATCGTCTTCGTCACCGCGCACGAGGGCTTCGCGGTGCAGGCCTTCGAGCTCAACGCGGCCGACTACCTGCTCAAGCCGGTGCGCCGCGAGCGACTCGCGGAGGCGGTGCGCCGGGTCTGCCCCCCGTCGGGCCCGCCGGCCGGGACGCCGTCGGCGCCCATCGGTGCACCGGCGCCGACCCCCGTTCCGGCTGCCACCGCGGCGGACGCCGGGCCGCCGACCGGAGCCGCCGCGGGTTCCGCCGCCGCCGTGGTCGCGGTGCCGCCGGCCGCCGCCACCGACCCGGCCGAGGAGCTGGGGATCGCGCCCGACCAGGTCGACTACGCCGAGGCCCAGGGCGACTACGCCCGCCTGTACTCTGCCGGCGGCAGCCGGTTGGTCCGGGTCCCGCTCGGCACCCTCGAGGAGCACTGGCAGCCGCACGGCTTCGTCCGGATCCACCGCAGCTACCTGGTGGCCCTGCACGCGGTGCGCGAGCTGCGCTCGGACGAGGGCGCGCTGAGCGTCCTGGTCGGCGACACCGCGCTCGCGGTCAGCCGCCGCAACGCCCGGGCCCTGCGCGAGCTGCTGATCCGCCGCGCGGTGGGCGAGCGGGGGTAGCGCGTGTCCGGTGGGTGCTGCCGGGCGCCTCGGGAGGCCCGCCGTTACCGGCGGGTACCCCATGGCGTCGGCCCTGGCACCCCTGCGTATGCTGGGCAATTCGGTCAGCGGCGCGGAGGGGAAGACGAGTGGGTGCACCAGGGCCCCGTCCCCGGCGTGAAGTGATCACCCGGGACTCCGCGGTCGGCCGGGCCCCCGCCCTGTCCGCGCTCGCCCCCCGACGCCCCGAGCCGCCGCGCGCCCCCGACCCCGCCGAGCGGGCCGCGGCCGCGCTACGGCGCAGCCAGTTGCGTGCCGCGCTCACCGCGGGCGCCGTCCTGGTCCTGCTGCTGGGGCCGCTCCCGGTGCTCTTCACCGGCCTGCCGGCGCTCCCCGCCACCCGACTGGCCGGCCTCCCGCTGGTCTGGCTGGTGCTGGGCGTGGCCGTCTACCCGGCGCTCTGGCTGATCGGCCGCTGGTACGTCACCCGCGCCGAACGGAACGAGGCCCGGGCCGACCACCCCACCGCCGGCGGTGCACTGTGAGCGGGAGCTACGCCGTCCTCGCCGTGCTGCTGGTCGCGCTCGCCACCGTGCTGGTGGGCGCGCTCGGCCTGCGCGTCTCGCGCACCACCTCCGACTTCTACGTGGCCTCGCGCACGGTCCGCCCCGGCCTGAACGGCGCGGCGATCAGCGGGGAGTACCTGTCGGCCGCCTCCTTCCTCGGCATCGCGGGCCTGGTGCTGGCGCACGGCACCGAGATGCTCTGGTACCCGGTCGGCTACACCGCCGGCTACCTGGTGCTGCTGCTCTTCGTGGCCGCCCCGCTGCGCCGCTCCGGGGCCTACACGCTGCCCGACTTCGCCGAGGCCCGGCTGGAGTCGGCCCGGGTCCGCCGGGTGGCCGCCGCCTTCACCCTCGGGATCGGCTGGCTCTACCTGCTGCCCCAGCTCCAGGGCGCGGGGCTGACCCTGCGGGCCGCGACCGGCGCGCCCGGCTGGGTGGGCGGGGTGCTGGTCGCCCTGGTGGTCACGGCCAACGTGACGGTCGGCGGGATGCGCAGCATCACCTTGGTGCAGGCCTTCCAGTACTGGCTCAAACTGACCGCGCTGCTGGTGCCGCTGCTCTTCCTGCTGCTCGCCTGGCACGCCGACGGCGCACCGGCCGCGCACCAGGGCCGGCCGGTGCTGGTCCGGGACAGCGTGGTGCGGATCGACCAGCAGGTGCGGGTCCGCACGGCCGAGCCGATCCGGCTGACCGCCGACGGCACGGTGGACGGCCGCACCTACCAGCACGCCGCCTTCACCCTTCCGCCCGGCGTGCACACCCTGGGCGCCGGCACCCAGCTCGACCTGCCGGCGCACACACCGGTGCCCACGCCGGTCGACGGGTCGGCCGGCTCGCCGTGGGGCCGCCCGCTGACCGCGACCGACGAACCGCACCCGCTCTACGCCGCGTACGGGCTGATCCTGGCCACCTTCCTCGGCGCGATGGGACTGCCGCACGTGGTGGTGCGGTTCTACACCAGCCCGGACGGCCGGGCCGCGCGTCGCACCACCCTGGTGGTGCTGGCGCTGCTCGGCGTCTTCTACCTGCTGCCGCCGATCTACGGCGCGCTCGCCCGGATCTACGCCCCCGACCTGGTGCTGACCGGGCAGACCGACACCGCGGTGCTGCTGCTGCCCGAGCGGCTGATCGGCGGCACCGGCGGGGCGCTGCTCGGCGCGCTGCTGGCGGGTGGGGCGTTCGCCGCCTTCCTCTCCACCTCCTCCGGGCTGGCCGTCTCGCTGGCCGGGGTGCTGGACCAGGACGTGCTGCCCCGGTCCGGGGTGCGCGGCTTCCGGCTGGCCACCGTGCTGGCGCTGGCCGCGCCCACCGCCTGCCTGCTCGCCGCCCCCGACCTGCCGGTCGCCGACACGGTCGGACTGGCCTTCGCGGTGGCCGCCTCCTCGCTCAGCCCGCTGCTGGTGCTGGGCATCTGGTGGCGCCGGCTGACCCCGCCCGGGGCGATCGCGGGCGCGGTCACCGGGGGCGGGGCGGCGCTGGTGGCGGCGCTGGGCACGATGGCCGGCTGGTGCCGGGGCGGCTGGGCGCAGGCCCTGCTGGCCTGGCCGGCGGTGTGGAGCGTGCCGCTCGGCTTCCTTGTGATGGTGCTGGTCTCGCTGGCCACGGCCGACCGGATCCCGCCCGGCACCGCCGCCACCATGGCCCGGCTGCACCTGCCCGAACCGCCCCGCCGCCGGCCGGGGCCGCCGCACAGCCGCTCCGCCGACGCCGGGGCGGGACGACCGGACCGGAGAGCAGGCGTGAGCCGATGACCCACCTGCTGCTGCTCGGGCTCACCGCCCTCGCCTGCCTTGGCTGCCTCGCGCTGGGCGCCGCCCTGCAACGCCGCGCCGACCGCGCCCGGCGCCCGGCCGACCCCGACCTCGCCACCCGGATCGAACAGACCACCTTCCACACCCTGCACACCGCGGCGCTGGCCGCCCCCGCGCTGCGGGGCGGGCTGACCGAGGACGGCGCCGGCCCGGCGGTGCAGCGGCTGCGCCCGCTGCTCGGCGCGCCCGCGCTCTGCCTCACCGACCGCCACACCGCGCTGGCCTGGGACGGGCCGGGCGAGCAGCACCGGGCGGCGGCGGGCACGACGGTGGCCGGGGTGCTGGCCGAGGGCCGACCGCGGCTGGTCGCGGTGGAATGCGCCGACCCGTCCTGCGAACTGCGCTGGGCGGCGGTGGCGCCGCTGCGGGTCGACGGCCGGGTGAGCGGCGCACTGGCCGCCTTCGGCCCGGCCGACTCGCCGGTGCTGCTGCGGGCCACCGAGGAACTGGCCCGCTGGGTCGGCGGGCAGCTGGAGCTGGCCGAGCTCGACCGCTCGCGCAGCCGGCTGATCGAGGCCGAGCTGCGCAGCCTGCGGGCCCAGATCTCGCCGCACTTCGTCTTCAACTCGCTGACCGCGATCGCCTCCTTCGTCCGCACCGACCCGGACCGGGCCCGCGAGCTGCTGCTGGAGTTCGCCGAGTTCACCCGCTACTCGGTGCGCCGGCACGGCGACTTCACCACGCTGGCCGAGGAGCTGCGCTCGATCGACCAGTACCTCAACCTGGTCCGGGCCAGGTTCGGCGACCGGCTGCGGGTCACCCTGCGGGTGGCGCCCGAGGTGCTGCCGGTGGCGCTGCCCTTCCTCTGCCTGCAGCCGCTGGTGGAGAACGCGGTCAAGCACGGAATCGAGGGCCGCCCGGGCACCGGGCGGATCACCCTGACCGCCGACGACGCGGGCGCCGAGGCCGTGGTGGTGATCGAGGACGACGGCGCCGGCGCCGACCCGGCGCGGATCCGGGCGCTGCTGGCCGGGCAGGCCGGGCCGGGCGACGGGATCGGCCTGGGCAACGTGGACGAGCGGCTGCGGCAGGTCTACGGCGACGGGCACGGGCTGGTGGTGGAGACCGCGGTGGGGGCCGGGCTGAAGGTCACCGTGCGGATCCCGAAGTACCACCCGGGCGTGCGGGTCAGCGCACCCGTTGAGACCCCCTAGTCCCCTTCACCGCTGGTGGCGCGCAGGAAGCGGCGCAGCCGGGTGAGCGGCCAGGTGTTGATCACCTCGTCGGGGGTCACCCAGCCGCGCTGGGCGGTGCCGACGCCGTAACGCAGGTTGTCCAGGTGCGGCACGGCGTGCGCGTCGGTGTCGAGCGCGAACCGGACGCCGTGCCGGCGGGCGGCCAGCAGCTGGTCGTCGGAGAGGTCGAGGCGTTCGGGCGAGGCGTTGATCTCCAGGGCGGTGCCGGTCCGGGCACAGGCCGCGTAGACCGCGTCGAAGTCGGCGTCGACGGGCGGGCGGCGGCCCAGCATCCGGGTGCTGGGGTGACCGATGACGTGCACGTGCGGGTTCTCGCAGGCGCGGATCAGCCGGCGGGTCTGCTGCTCGCGCGGGGCGGTGAAGTGCGAGTGGATCGAGGCGACGCACAGGTCGAAGCCGGCCAGGAACTCGGGCGGCCAGTCCACCCCGCCGTCCGGGTCGATGTTCAGCTCGGTGCCGTGCAGGATCTTCATCCGACCGAACCGTCCGGCGAGCTCGGCCAGTTCGGCGCGCTGGTCGAGCATCTTCCGGTCGGTCATCCGCTGCATCGACAGGTTGGGAGCGTGGTCGGTGACGGCGTAGTAGCGGTAGCCGCGTGCGGCCGCGGCGGCCAGCATCTCGGCGGCGGGGGCCAGGCCGTCGGTCAGGTCGGTGTGCGTGTGCAGGTCGCCGCGGATGTCCGCCTCGGTGACCAGGGTGGGCAGCTCGCCTGCCAGCCCGGCCTCGATCTCGCCGCGGTCCTCGCGCAGCGTGGGCGGGATCCAGGGCAGTCCGAGCGCCGCGTAGACCTCCTCCTCGGTCTCCGATGCCAGCTTGCGCCCGCTCTCGACCTCGAACAGGCCGTACTCGGAGAGCTTGAGGCCGGCCTTCACGGCGCGGGCCCGCAGCTTGATGTTGTGCGCCTTGGAGCCGGTGAAGTACACCAGCGCCGCGCCCCAGTCCTCCGGGGGCACCACCCGCAGGTCCACCTGCAGGCCCTTGCCGGTCCGGATCGAGGTCTTGGTCGGCCCGCTCACCAGCACTTCGGCGGTGTCCGGGAGCCCGGCGAAGGCAGCCGTCAGCGGGCCGGAGTCCGCGGCGGCGGCCAGTACGTCCAGGTCGCCCACGGTCTCCCGCATCCGGCGCAGCGAGCCGGCCCACTCGCAGCGCACGCAGCCGCGGACCCGGCCCAGCTCGGCCACCAGCTGCTCGGCGAGTTCCCGGGCGGCGTTCAGCAGGGTGCGCCCGCCGCCGCTGCGCAGCTGTTCGATGCCGTGCAGGATGTTCTCCGCGGTGCGCGCCCCCAGCCGCGGCAGGTCGTTCAGCCGCTCCTCCGCGGCGGCCCTGACCAGCTCGTCCACGGTCGAGATGCCGAGTTCGCGGTAGATCACCGCGGCCTTCTTGGGACCCACGGTGGGGATCGCCATGATCTCCCGCACCCCGGCCGGGATCTGCCCGCGCAGTTCCTCCAGCGCGGCGATCCGCCCCTGGTCGAGGTATTCGGTGATCTTCCCGGCGGTGGACTTGCCGACGCCCGGGATCTCCAGCAGGCCCTTGGCGTCCAGCGCGGCCAGGTCCTGCGGATAGCCGCCGACCGCGCGGGCGGCCTTCTCGTAGGCGCGGGCCCGGTAGGCGTCCCCGCCGGTGAGCAGCAGCAGGTCGGCGTACTCCTGGAGCAGCGCCTCGACCTCGTCGTTCCGCCGGGCCATACGGCCAGTCTAGGCAGCGCGGACCGACCCGGTCGGAAAACCGCTGGGCACGGACGGCCACCGCTCCGATACTGCTCGGGTGTATTCGAATGATGACGCTGCGGCGCTCTACGACCTGTTGAACCCCTGGGAACCCGGCACCTGGCCGGCGGACACCTTCTACGGGGAGCTGGTGATGGCCGCCGACTCGGTGCTCGACGTCGGGTGCGGGACCGGGACGATGCTGCACTGGGCCCGGGAGCAGGGGCACGGCGGGCGGCTGGTGGGGCTGGACCCGGACACCGCGGCGCTGGCCCGGGCACGGCGGCGGGCGGACGTCGAGTGGGTCGAGGGTACGGCGGCCGCGGCGGACCGGCTGGGCGGCGGCTTCGAGCTGGCCGTCATGACGGGTCACGCCTTCCAGTTCCTGGCCACCGACGAGGAACTGCGCGCTTCGCTGGCCGGCGTGCACGCGGCCCTGGCGCCCGGCGGCCGGTTCGCCTTCGAGACCCGGCACCCGCAGGCCCGGGCCTGGGAGCGGTGGAACCCGGCGAACGGCTCCGACCTCACCGACCACGCGGGGCGGGCGCTGCGGGTCTGGCACACGGTCGAGTCGGTGGTGGACGGGGTGGTCACCTTCACCGGGACCACGGCCGACCCGGACGGCACGGTGCTGCGGGTGGACCGGGCGAGTCTGCGCTTCCTGACCGAGCCCGCGCTGGACCGGTTGCTCGCCGAGGCGGGGTTCGCGGTCGAGGCCCGGCACGGCGACTGGGACGGCAGCCCGGTGTCCGGGACCAGCCGGGAGCTGATCACCGTCGCCCGGCGGGTGGCCTGAGTCACCCTCCGTGGGTGCGGTGGCGTGCCCCAGGTCACCTCAAATGGGGCATATCGGGCGGTTGGCTGGTGACGGTGCTCACGCGGTCGGGGGGTCTACGATCGGGAATAGTTGATCGTTTCCGGGGGCTTGGTGGCGGATTGCCGGGATTGGGATGGTTCGTCGGGTTTGGGCGAGTGGGGGTGGGTATCGGGGCTGGTCAGGCGGGTGCGGCCCGGGTTCGGATGGGGTGGGTTTGTGGCTGCGGGGGGTGGGTATCGCGTGCGCCGGGTCGGCGGAAGGGGGCCCGCGCACTACGAGGGAGGGTCGTACATGGGGGGTCTTGGCGGCGGCGGTGGGCCCGGCTAACAATTGCCGAGTCGCCAGCTGCGGCAGCGGGATCCCCCGCCGTCGCAGATCCGTACGGCCCCCGCCCCAGGCGGGAGCGCCCCGGCAGCGCGCACCCCCCAACGCCCCGCGTGGCCCCGCCACGCTCCGAGGGCGCCTGAACGGGGGAACGCGAGGCCCCCAGTCGATTGAGGACGAACTCTCCCATGCCCGTGATCACCACCCGCATCCGAAAGTCCGCCGCCCTGCTCGCCGCCACCGCCGGCCTGGTCGGCCTCGGTGCCGCCGTGGCCCCCGCCGCCTCCGCCGCCAC
>NZ_JBNQTI010000158.1:0-21741 GCF_050325825.1 Kitasatospora sp. LaBMicrA B282 | reverse complement strand
CCCCCCCCCCCCCCCCCCCCCCCCCCCCCCCCCCCCCCCCCCCCCCCCCCCCCCCCCCCCCCCCCCCCCCCCCCCCCCCCCCCCCCCCCCCCCCCCCCCCCCCCCCCCCCCCCCCCCCCCGCTCCGGGCCGACCGCCGTCCCACCGTCACGACGCTGTTGGCGGTGTCGGCTAGCGTGACCTCATGGCTGACGATCTGTGGGACTCCGACGACGATCCGACCGACCTGGGCCGGCTCGTCAACGCCGACCCCGACTCCGTCCATATCGAGTTGCTGGCCGCCTCGGACCGCGACGAGAGCACTGCAGCCTCGCTATACCGGGTCTCCCTCCCCACCCACCGCACGCTGTCCGCGGCCCAACGGCGCTTCGTGCTCGCGTTGGACGCCGCCAGGGCCGATGCCGAGGAGCTGGCCCAGCAACTGGCGGCGGTGGAGGTCCCCGGGGCGCCACCGCTCGGCTGGCGGGTGGACTGGGTCAGGGGCTCGCAGCTGGACTCGCGCCTGCACTGGACGCTGACCGGTCACCAGCAGGCGGTGACCACCGTCGACACGGCCCAGGTCGCCGGTCGGTCGCTGGCCGTCACCGGGAGCCGGGACGGCACGGTCCGGATCTGGGACCTCACCACCGGCGCCGAGGCCTTCCCCGCCCTGCGCCTCGGCACCGACACCCGCAGCTCGCTCGACGCCGAGGTGGACCGGGTCGCCACCGTCACCCTGGACGGTCGTGACCTCGCGCTGCTGCGCCACCGGCAGCCCGGCAGCGAGGAGCGGGTCCTGCTCCTCGACCTGGTGACCGGGACACTGGTGGGCGAATGCGTCCGTGTCGCGGCCGTGGCGGACCTCGACGGTCGCAGCGTCGTCCTGACGGTCGAGGACGACCGGACCCTGCACCTCTGGAACACCGCCACCGGCGCGCAGCTCGGCGCCTCCGTCCCCGCGCAGCTGCTCGCCGACGAGCACGGCCACCCGCTGGCGCTGCGTGCCGAACTCGACGGTACGACACGGTTCTGGGACTTGTCCGACCTGTCCGGAGCTTCACTTGGCACTCCGCTCGACGCACCGCCGGCCGATGCCGCCGACGAGCTCGCCGATCCGCGCGCCACCGTGCTGGTGGTCGACGGACGCCTGCTCGCCTGCGCCTTCGACGCCGTCGACGTCTCCCACCTCACCGACGGCGACACCGCGGTGGTCGTGCTGGGCGACCTGGCCGCCGCCTGCGGGCTTCGCTCCGGCGCCGTGGCGCGGACCTCCCCGTACGTGGAGATATCCGGCCACCCGGTCACCCTGTTGCGTGACCACGGTGGTCTGCTGCGTGTGTGGGACCGGGTGACCGCCTCCCGTGCCGGCGCCGACGGGTGGGTGGTGACCACCGAGGAGCTGGGCGGCCAACCGATCCGCTTGCCGGCGCAGCCCGAACAGTGCCCCTGGAGCTGGGACCCCGCCGACCCCGCCCCGGCCGTGGCCGCCGCCGAGCTCGACCCGGCCACCACCGTCCTGGGCACGGTCGTCGTCGACGGGCGGGTGTTCCGGCTGACCACCGACGCCGACCACGCGGTGCGCGTGCTGGACGGCGCCTCGGGTACCGAGGCGCGCAGGCCCTTCGCCAACCACAAGGACCGGGTCCGGGCGGCCGCCATGGCCGTGGCGGGCCAACGGGTGTACGGGCGCGGACCCCTCGCCGGGACGATCCGGGAGGAGCTCCGGGCGGTGACCGCCGGCCAGGACCGGGCGGTGCGGATCTGGGCGACGGACCTCGCGCGGCAGATCAACGAGCCGCTGAAGGGGTACGCCGGGCAGGTGTGGGACGTGGCGACGGCGACGGTGCGCGGGTACCCGGTCGCCGTCACCGCCGGCGCGGACCACACCGTGCGTGTCTGGCACATGTGGCACAAGCCGGCCCTGCGGTGCACCGAGATCCGCGGGCACGGCGACACGGTGCTGGCGGCGAGCATCAGCACCGAGGTGGGAAGCCGGCCGCTCGTGGTCACCGCAGGCGCGGACGGGACGGTGCGCACCTGGGACCTGCCCTACGGGCTCCCGACGGGTGAGAGCATCCGGATGGAGGCGGTCCTGGCGGCGGTGGCCCGGGTGGGTGAGCGCCGGGTGGTGGTGACCGCGAGCGCGGATGCCGTCCTCCGCCGCTGGGACCTGTCCGGCCGCACGGAGCTCGACCAGGCCATGACCGGCCACACCGGCCGGATCGTGGGCCTGGCGACCGCCACCGTGGACGGGCGGGCCGTCGCGGTGAGCGCGGGGACGGACGCCACCGTGCGAGTGTGGGACATGGCGACCGGGCAGCCGGTCGGCGCGCCGCTCACCGGCCACACCAGCCGGATCACCGCACTCGCCACTGCCACCGTGGACGGGCGGGCGCTGGCCGTGACCGGGAGTTGGGACCGAACGGTGCGGGTGTGGGACCTGGCGAACGGGCAGCAGCTCGGCGCACCGCTGACGGGCCACGCCGACTGGGTGACGGCGCTGACCACCACCACGCTGGACGGCCACCCCATCGCGGTCACCGCCGGCCGGGACGGCACGGTCCGCACCTGGAGCCTGCGCGACCACGCCCCACTCGCCGGGCACGAGCCGCTGCCGGGCCGCCCCGCCGGTCCGGTGCGCAGCCTGGCGGTGGTGACGGCGGACGGCGGCGCCCCGCGGCTGGTCACGACGAGCGACACCGAGCCCTGCCAGGTCTCCGTCCGCGATCTGAGCACAGGCGCCGAACTCGACGCACCCCTGGTCTTCCCCGCCGCGGTCACCGCCCTCCTGCCCCACCCGGAGGGGCGCGTGGTGGTCTGCTACGGCACCGAGTTGGCCCTGCTCGCCGCCCGCTGACGGTCCCTCGGGAGCCGCTCGCGGCTTTGCTGCGCTCGCGGACTCCGCTGCTCAATTCGCTGCTGGGGATGTAAGGGGAGCGGCGTGATCCGTTCCTGTGGTCGCTTCCTTGTCGTGCGGCTGACGGGGTGGTGTGGATGTCGATGCGGCCTCAGGTACTGCCTGAGATCCCGGAGCTGACCGCGGCGGTGGCGGGCGCGGCGTTCCCGGACGGTTTCGCTGGCGATGCGGGTGCGCGAGCGGCTGGCAGTGGTGTTCGCGGACGAGCCGTTCGCTGGGGCGTTTGGGGTACGTGGGGCGCTGGGGCTGGCGCCGGGGATGTTGGCACTGGTCACGGTGCTGCAGTTCGCCGAGAACCTCACCGACCGGCAGGCCGCCCAGATGACGGTGCGCGCCATCGACTGGAAATACGCCCTCGGGATGGAGCTGGCCGATACCGGCCTCGACTTCACCGTGCCGGCGAAGTTCCGTACCCGGCTGGTCGAACACGGTATGGCAGGACGGAGTCCGGATCCGGGCACTGACCAGCAGTCTTCGCACCCGGGCCAGGACGGAGCCGGCGGCCCAGGTCGGCCCCCCACCGCGGGTCAGCGGCCTGGGCCCGCGGCAGTTCCCAGACGATCGAGGGCGAGGTCGCCAGCCCGGGTCAAGCTCGCCAACAGGATCGTATTGTTCGGGCCGGCCCCGCAGCAGGACCGGGCGACGCGTGGCAGCGAGGCGAGCAGTTCGCCGGTGACTGCGTGCCAGCAGCGAACGACCTGCTCGTAGCCCGAGGTGATCAGGACGGACTCCCCGGCAAGGCGCAGCGCGGACACATCGGGCAGTGGCTCTCCGGCATCGATGGGTTCACCCACGGGCTCGCCGGTGCGCAGATCCCACCGGTGGACGAGACCCTCAAACTCGGTGCCGACGACGAGCGTCGCACCGCCGGGCAGGTCCACGGTCGTCACCCGGGCGATGTCGGGGATGTCGGTCTCTTGGACCTGTAGCGGAGGGCCGAGCAGTTGCCCGGTGAGCGCGTCGATGCGCTGCACCTGGCCGCCTCGGTTGCCGCAGACGATCACCACCGTGCCGTCGTCCAGCGTGCGGCAGTTGACCGAGAGCGCGCCGGTATCGGGCTCGAGTACGTCACCGACCAGTTCGCCGGTGAGGGCGTCGATGCGGAAGACGCCGTCCTCGCCGGCGCCGACGACGATGGCGCGGCCGCCTGGCAGCACGGCGGCGTCGATGCCCCAGAACTCGGAGTCGCACAGCCCCCAGCCGGGAAGCTGCTCGCCGGTTCGGGCGTCCCAGCGCACGATGTCTGCCTGCTCGGTGGCCGCTGCCAGCACGGGGACACCGTCGGCGTGGACGGTGGCGAACCCAAGCGCCGCATCGGAGGTCCCCGCAGCCCGCCACAGCCGGGCGCCGGTGTCCGGATTCCAGCGACACACACCGTCCGACCCCGACGACACCAGCAGCACGCCGTGATCAGCGCTCGTACTTACCAGCGCCACACCGGGGTTGGGGGCGTGTGCCCCCGCGATACGGACCACCTCGGCCACGTCCGCAAATCCCGCCCAGTGTCCCACCTCGTAGCCCTCCCCATCACGCCGCCATCCGAAGGCAACCGTAGCCAAGCGCACTGACAACCGTCTCCGCAACATCACTGGCCGTAAGCAGCAGTCACACGCCGGGCCGGCAATGACCTGCCCCATCAACGGGCCTTGTAGTGCTCCCCGCGGGGCTGGCCGGGCTGTGCACGAGGTCCCGCTCACACGGCCGGCGGGCGGCGGCAACCGTGCTCGCCCCACGCCATCGCCGCGCCCGCCACCGCCGCGGTCAGCTCCGGGATCTCAGGCAGTACCTGAGGCCGCATCGACATCCACACCACCCCGTCAGCCGCACGACAAGGAAGCGACCACAGGAACGGATCACGCCGCTCCCCTTACATCCCCAGCAGCGAATTGAGCGACGGAGTCCTCGCGGCTTCGCTGCGCTCGCGTGGTACTCCAGGTGAGCAGTTGTCAATGTGTGTGGATGAGTTGACCCAGCCGAAGGGCTGTCCCGCAACTACTGGCCGCAAGGTCCGCCTGGAGTCGGAAGCGTGCCCGGACTTCGGGACCTCTGGATGGGGGCAGGGCACTGCTGAGAGACTGCAGGCATGGGATCTTGGGGGAGTCTGGGGCCAGCGGTTTTGTCCCTGGCGGGAGTTGCACTCGGTGCGGTCGGATCACTGTTCGGGCAGTACCTGGTGTCACGGGCGAGTACTCGGCAGTTGGCAGTCCAGGAGGCGGCCGCGCACCGCGCCGAGCTCAAGAACGTGATCCTCAAGTTCCTGAGCGTCGCGTTTCGGGTGGCGAAGGAGGCATCCGCATGCCTGCCCAACGGCGAACGTGCGGCGGGTGGTGTGCTTGATCAGCTCGTGGACGAGCTGTGGCTGGCGCAGGCGGAGATCGATCTGGCGGCCAGGACCGAGCCGCTGCGGGGGGCTACCTACCGCTATGCTGCTCGCCTGGCGGAAGCCGCCCGCGGCGAAGCGCCGGGCGCATCCGAACTGGGTAGGGCACAGGTCGAGTTCATGGACGCTGCCTATCAGGATCTCTGGCCCGGTCAGCGGCGAGAAGCGTGAGCACTCGGCACCACCGGTAGGCCCCGCGTGAAATGGTCACGCCGTGCATGCCGTGATCACCGCGTCGAAGCCCTCCTGGACAGCCCCCGTGTTAAAGCCGGCGGCCGACCGCATCATCGACCACGTCGGCCCACTGCTCGCGCTCAAGCCCCGCCGCCGCTTCCGCAAGGACACCGTGCTGATCGTGGACGGCATCCTGGTCCCCACCCGCAACCAAACGATCGCCGCGCAGTCGAAGAACTACCGGTACTCCACCAACCACCAGGTCGTCATCGACGCCCACATCCTCCTGGTCGTCGCCATCGGCGGACCTCCGCCGGGCAACCGCAACGACTGCAAGGCGTGGGAGGGGAGTCCGGTGTCAAGGCTGCCGTCGGCAGGACCACCACGATTGCCGACGGCGGCTACCCCGGAACCGGCCTGGTCATCCCACATCGACACCCCAGGGGAGGCGAGCTCACCGAATGGCAGGCCGAGCAGAACCGCGAGCACAAGCAGGTCCGTGCCCGCGTCGAGCACGTCTTCGCCCGGATGAAGACCTGGAAGATCCTCCGCGACTGCCGTCTCCAGGGCGACGGCGTCCACCACGCCATGCTCGGCATCGCCGCCTGCACAACCTCCGCCAAGCCGCGTAAGCGAGCCGATCCCGCGACGGCCAGTCCCGCCCGAACCACTGAAAGATCGATGACGGGACAGCCCTGAGGCATTCTCGTCAGTCGGCCGTGAGGATGCTCGGCTCCTCTCCGCGATACGGTATCCGTCGGTATCGGCTGCCGTCGTTCAGTTCCCTGCCTGTGGAGGCGGATCGGGCAACGGCTCCGGTCTACGCTCGCCCCATGACGATGACCTATGAGTGGCGGGGTGACTTCGACAACGTTGCGGTCAACGCCCTGCATGCAGCGGGCTTCGATCACCGATCCGTGGACGTCGACTGGCTGACCCGGGTGCAGCGGCACAGCCTCGGCTGGGTCTGTGCGCGTGATGACGGTGAACTCGTCGGCTTCGTCAACGTCGTATGGGACGGCGGCGTTCACGCGTTCATCCTCGACACCGTGGTCGCGGGAGCTCGCCGTCGGTCCGGAATCGGAGCCGAACTTGTCGCCGTGGCCGCCCGGCAAAGCCGCGAGGCCGGTTGCCAATGGCTTCACGTCGACTTCGTGGACGACCTGCGGTCGTTCTACTTCGACGCCTGCGGGTTCAAGCCGACAACGGCAGGTCTTATCGCGCTCTGATCTGGCAAGGACGCACCTGCACGATGGCATCCGGTGGCGTCGAGATTCAGCGGGCCTCGTGGCCCACCGTCACAACGGAGAGGCAGCCGGGTACGTGGCTCACCGTTCGGGTGGGTCGCCTGGAAGATCAGCCGCGGATCGCCGTCGTACTCGGGCCGCACGGAGAAACGATCCCCGTCACCGGCGTCGATGTGCCAGTGGTCGCATTGACCGTCGGGGTTCCAGTCGTCGGAGGCGTTGATGTCGAATGGCGCCATTGCGGCGTCCAGCGCTGCGCGCAGTCCCTGCGGTGGGGTCGGCTGAAGGCGGACACTGACAGAAAAGTGGCTCACACCTGGCCCACCCCTGGTTTCTGATCACGACCGAGCGGTTGATGGTGGCCCGCCCTGTGTCCGTGCGCCGCGGCCTTCACACCACCGCAAGGGAGGCACCGTTCTCGGTCGGGCTGCAAACGTCGCGGGGGCCTGCGCACCCCCCCGAGAACTCGTAACGGAATGAGCTCCCGCGGTGCCGTGCTGATGGGAATCCACTGGCATGGAGATCCCGGGGTGAGCCACGATGCCTCCCGTATCCCCTGAACGGAGGAGAGCTGTGGCTGATGTCGCTCCGATGGATCTTGTTGTTCTCGCCGATGACGAGGGCAACAGCGTCAGCGTCAGGGTCCTGGGGCGGCACCCGCGATGGCCTGCCGGCCTGGCGGCAAAGATCGTCGTCGAGACGCCCTTTGTGCGTGGATGCCTCGATCTGGCCTTGTCGGCCTCGAAGTTGGAAGCCTGGGGTCATGCCCTCGACAGGCTTGACGCCGGGGAGGACATCTCCTGGATGGAGATGAGCAGGGGGCCGTCCGTCTTCATCCAGCTCACCGGCGAGCGCGCCTGCCCGGAGGTGGTGGTCGAGGACGAGACGGTCTCAATGGTGACCGTGCGCGTTCCGATCGACCTGCCGGAGGAGTGGATCGCGGACCATCGCGGGCGCCTCCGTGATCTGGTGGCTTCCTGGACATCGATCCCGTCGGAGTAGGAGGCCGGCCGGCAGCAGCAGATCCGTGCGCATCCCGGGCTCGGCTGGGCCTCGTGGATGCGTTGCGGATCTTCCAGCGGATCCGGAGCCCGGAGCCGACGGAAGTGGTGCAGGAGAACAGCGCGGCTTGTCACTTGCGCCGACGTTCCTCCTGCATGCGGCGGTAGCGCGCCCCTGATCGTCTGGCATGTGCCGTTCTGCGCTTCCGCTCGGCTTCCGCGCGGGCCCGCGCAGCTGCCGCACGTTGCTTCTCGGCTTCTGCGCGCGCTCGCACGGCGTCCGCACGCTGTTTCTCGGCTTCCGCATGGTCCTGTCGGCGGGCTTCGGCGTCGGGGGCCTGGGAGGTCGGTTCCGCGTGGGGCCACGGAGGGGGCGATGTGTCCGTGTGCCAGGTGGGCCCGTCCTGGTCGGCTTGCGCGTACGGCCAGGGAGGAGGCGGTTCAACCGGACTCACCGGCCGCACGGCTCGGCCGACGGTGATCCACCGGCGGAACACGACGCAGGCGGCCGGCGGCGCGAGGAGGAACGCGAGCAGCCACAGCATGATGTCCGTGGGCGAGTAGGTGCCGTGGGGCGGGGGACCGGGGAGGAACGAGCCCACCAGCATCATCAGCATGATCAGCGTCAGCCAGGTGACGACGACCACGAGCGCCGCCCGGGCGGCAGCCAGCAGACACCCCATTGCTCCCCCTCAGGACGGTGTCGGCATCGTAGCGCCGACGCGCACAACTACGCTTCCCAGCTGCACCCTTCGGCCCTGTCCTGGTGTGCGATGGTGACCTCTCGGCAGTGCAGTGCAGTGCAGTGCAGTGCAGTGCGGGCGGCGGGGAGGACCTGGTCCGGGTCTGGGACCTGGCCACCCGGGAGCAGGTCGGCCAGGATCTGGTCTTCCCCCTGCCGGTGGGAGCCCTGGCGATGACACCGGGTGGCCGGCTGCTGGTCGGCGTCGGTCCGCATGTCGCTGCGCTGAGATATCACCGCTGACGTACCACCACTGACGTGTCGCCGCTGACGTACCACCACAGAAGCCGCCCACTAGGATCCCGTCGTGGTGGACGAAGACCCGGAGTGGCCCGAGGACGAGTACCTGCGCTGCCTGCGGGGCGAACGCGCCAGGTACGCCTGGGTCCTGTGCACCTACGGCGGCATGACGTCGGCGCAGGCCGATGCGGAGGCGGCGGCGTTCTACCCCTACGAGCTGCCCGGCGCGCCCCATCGTGGGCTGGTCTTCCACGACGAGGCGTGGCACTGGGCGATGCTCGGGCTCAGGGGCGACTACTACTGGGGTGACCACCCCGACCTCGCCCAACCCCCGGCGGCGTACCGGGCGCTGGGCGAGCCGGACTGAGAGCCGGACCGAGCCGGAGCGGCGGCGGCCCGCAGGAGCAACGCCGACCGCTGCTGCCGGCTCAGTACTGAGTGGAGATGGTCACGCCGCTGAAGTCGGTCTGCGCGTAGAGGCTGATGTACCGGTAGCCGGCCGTGGTGTTGGTGACGGTCAGGCTCTGGCTGGTGCCGTTGTTGAGCGACCCCTGGGTGTAGGCGCTGGGGACGGCCCAGGTGTCGGGGTCGTAGAGCAGGTAGGCGGTCCCGGTGCCGCCGCTGCTGGTGACGGTCAGCGTGGTGGTGCCGGCCGGGAGGTAGATGTAGTAGTACTCCAGGTTGCCCGCGGTCGCGGCCTGGTCGGTGCGGTAGCAGTTCTGCGCCAGGACGCGGGTGTCGGTCGCGGTGCAGGCGGTGGTGCCGCCGACCACGCAGGCGCCGGCGGCGCAGGCGTCCAGCCAGGTGGTGAAGTCGGCGTCGTAGGCGGTGCCGATGGAGTTGTAAACCGCGTAGCCGCCGGAGTAGTCGCCGGTGCGGAAGTGGCTCAGCATGGCGGCGATGACGTCCGGGTGGCGCTCGACCATGTACCGGACGGCCAGGTAGCCCCACGGGTAGGTGCGGGTCTCGTCGCTGTTCTGGTAGGTGTTCTGGAAGAGCGTGCTGAGCGCGTAGGTGTGCTTGGGGGCCTCGGCCACCGCGCCGGTGTCGGTCACGTTCCGGTAGGTGTAGGAGACGTACTCGGCGACGCCCTCGATCCACCACACGTCCGGGACGACGGTCTGCTGGGTGAAGTCGCCCTTCAGGTCGTAGCGGCCGTCGAGGGCGTGGGTGTACTCGTGGTTGAGGTTCCAGATGCCGGCGGTGAAGCCGTCGTCGCCGTTCTGGTAGGTGAGGGAGAGCGGCTGGTTGGTGGGGTCGGTCGGGTCGCCGACCAGGGTGATGCCGCCGTTGTCGGTGCTCACGCCGTAGATCCCGCCGGCGTAGGTCTGGTAGTCCTGCGGGCTGGCGAAGACCACCAGTTGCAGCGAGGACTCGTACTGGCCGGGGATCGGGCCGTCGTCCTTGACCAGGTTGTGGACGAACGGGTCCTGGTTCTGCAGGCTCGCGCAGACGGCGGACAGGTCGGCCGCGGTGAGGCTCTGCGCCAGGATGCCGTGCGTGGCGTCGCAGGTGTGACTGATCGGCAGCGCGGCGGCCTTGAGCTGCTGGGACAGGTTGCAGACCCCGTAGTAGGAGCAGTTCGCCTGGTCGTAGTAGCCGACCATGCCGGCGACCCCGACCCACAGCGGGGCCGTGGGGCCGGTGATCGAGGAGACGTCGAGCAGGCCCTTGGCCAGCGGCCGCACGGTGGCCGCCAGCGCCGGGTGCTCGATGAAGCGGGACGTCTCCAGCCCGGCGTTGGCGTCCAGGAAGGAGTCGGCGGTGCCGAGCAGGTCGGTGTGGTGGAGCGCGAAGTCGTCGAGCGTGGTGATGATGCCCGGGTCGGCGGTGACCGCGGCGACGAAGTCCGGGTTCTGGTGGCCCCGGAAGAGCGGGGTGTAGACGGAGTTGACGAAGTTCACCATCGACCAGGACGAGTTGTACGCGCTGCTGTAGGCGTTCAGGACCTGCTGGTAGGTGGTGAGGTAGCGGGCCTGCAGGTTGGCGGAGTCGGTGAGGATCATGACCTGGCCGGCGACCTCGCCGTTGCCGTCGCTGACGTCGTTCAGGTGGGGGCCGGCGACGAAGGTGTCGAGGCCGGCCTGCACCGCGCTGGTGAGCGAGGCGTCGTAGCTGCCGACGTCGGTGGAGTCGTAGTACTGGACGTAGTACCCGGCCTGCAGGAAGTACGCCAACTGCCAGGTCCCGGTCGAGTCGTCACCGGCGTAGCCGGCGGCGGCGCTCCGGAACCCGTTGGCCACGGTGATCATCTGGCTCTCCTGGAACACCCCGGCGGCGTTGCCACCGCTGATGGTGAAGAGCGAGCTGATGCAGTCGATGGTCGAGTCCGCGACGTAGGAGACCAGGTCGGAGCCGGTGCGGCCGGCGAAGTCGGCGGGGGTGCAGGAGGTGGTGGCGGGCCCGGCCGTGCGTGCGGGTGCCGTCGGGACGGCGGACTGCGGTGCACGCGGGGGGAGTTGGGCGGGGGCGAGCCGCCCGTTCTGCACGGCGTCCCGGCCGCGGCCGCTGCCGATGAGGTCGGTGCTGGTGATGCTGCCGGTCGGCGGCAGGCCGCGGTGGGGGGTGGCGGCCTGGTCGACCTGCTGGGCGGGCTCCGCCGTCGCGGGGGCGGAGCTCGGGGCGGTGTGGCGCTGGGCGTCGGTGTGGCGCTGGGCGTCGGTGTGAGTCGGGGCGGCGTAGCTCGGGGCGACGAAGACGGCGGCTGCCGTGGTCGTGGCGGTGAGCAAGGCGATGAATCCGGGCAGCCGTAAGAGCTGACGCATCATCACTCCTCGGTGGGGGACCAGTGGATGCGCCTCGGGGGCCGATGAGGGAGGCGTTGTGAGGCACGGTCCCACGCGCCGACTGTCAGATCAATGACATGTGAAATATTATCATGTTGATCTTGGTGGCGACCGCCCGTCAGTGCGTGGTGATCCGGCCGCCCGCGACGTCGATGGTGAGGCCGGTGAGCCAGGCGGCGGCGTCGGAGGCGAGGAAGAGGGCGGCCTGGGCGACGTCCTGGGTGCTGCCGATCCGACCCAGCGGATGCGCGGCGGCGACCTGGCGGGCGACCTCGGCGGGCATCTGCTGCGCCACCTTCTCGGTACGAATGGCCGACGGGGCGAGGCAGTTGACGCGGATCCCGTGCGGGCCGAGCTCGGTGGCGAGGTGGCGGGTGAGCATGACCAGGCCGGCCTTGGCGGTGGCGTAGGCGAGGTTGGCCTGACTGGGTTCGCGGCCGGCCGACGAGGCCATGGTGAGGATGGTGCCCCGGCCGCGTTCGAGCATCGCGGGCAGGAAGGCCTGGATGGTGAGGAAGGTCGAGGTCAGGTCCGAGTCGAGGATCTGCCGCCAGCGCTCCTCGGTCAGTTGGGGCGACGGAGTGGGGTGGCCCTGGCCGCCGGCGAAGGCCGCCAGGACGTCGACCGGGCCGAGCCGCTGCGCCACCTCGGCGCGGACTGACTCCAGCGCCGCGGAGTCGGTCACGTCGGCGACCACGCTGATCGCCTGGCTGCGGGGTTCGTCCTGCCCGCCACCTGCGGTGAGCCCGGCGCGGACGGCATCCAGCGCCTGTCGGTCACGCCCGACGATGCAGACCCGGGCCCCCTGGGCGGCGAAGGCACGCGCGGTCCGGGCGCCGATGCCGCGCGAGCCGCCGGTGATCACGACGGTCTTGCCGGCCAGGTCGGGGTAGCTCGCCAGGGCCGGGAGATCGGTGGCCGTGTCGGATGTCCGCGTCCCGTTCATGCGCCCGCACTCCCGCGCACGACGCGGTGCCGGGTGGCGGGGAGCCGGACGGCCGCCAGCACCAGCCAGACCAGGCCGCCGAACCGGACCACCGGGAGCAGGTAGTCGAACCCGTCGGCCAGCAGGGTGAGCGAGGAGACCATCCCCACCGCGGCGAGGGCCAGGCCGGTCCAGGCGAGCGGGCGGGGGAGCAGGTGGGCGAGCAGGCCCGGGACCGCGACGCCGGCGATGAGCAGGGCGAGCATCACGGCGAACCCGGGGCCGCCGCTAAGGAACGAGAGGTCGGCCAGGGCGCGGGCCAGGGCGGGGGAGGCGTCGGCCGGCAGGCGGCCGCCGGTCCAGGCGAAGCCGCCGCCGGCGGCGAGTGCGGCGGAGGCCAGGATGCCGCCGGTCAGGGTGATCGCCGAGCCCGGTGCGGTGATGCCGAGGGCGCGCAGGCGCCGGTAGAGCACGGCGGCCGTGAGCGCCAGCGGCACGGCGGAGGAGAAGAGCAGGTAGGCGCCGACCCGGACGGTGGTGGCGTGCGCCCGGGTGTACTGCAGCACGGCGGTGCCGGTGGCGTCGGGGTGCGGGGTGGCGCGGTTGACCACCACGTACGCGATGGTCAGTGCCGCGAAGGCGAGCACGGGGGCCAGCAGCGGTGGGCCGGACTGCGGTCGGCGGCCGGTGTGGGGCGCCCGCGGGGGCGTCTGCGGGGGCCTCTGCTGCGGCGGTGCTTCCTGGTGCTGGGCTCCCCGGGTGGGGGAGGGGGCTGCGCTGGGGCTCATGACTGTGCTCCTCGAGTAGGTCCTATACCAAAGATAATGATTACATCGCGGAACGATTGTCAAGCAGCTATCATGTTCGCATGAGTATGAATCCTCCCGAGGGTGCGTCGCCCGCCATCGGCGGCGCGGCCTTCCTGCTGGCCCAGCTCGGCTCGCACGCCGCCGGACTCTTCGCCGACCGGATCGCCGGCCTCGGGCTGACCCCCGCGCAGGCCGGCCTGCTGCGACTGCTGGCCTTCACCCCCGGCCGCAGCCAGCGCGAGCTCGCCGACGATCTGGGGATGCCGCCGAGCCGGTTCGTCCCGTTCGCCGACGAGTTGGAGGCGCGCGGCCTGATCGAGCGCCGCCGCAACCCCACCGACCGCCGGCTCTACGCGCTGTACCTGACCGACCAGGGCACCGCGCTGCTGGCCGGCCTGCGCGAGGCGGGCATGGCGCACGAGCGCCAGGTGTGCGAGGCCTTGACGCCGGAGGAGCACGGGCAGCTGATCGGGCTGCTCCGCCGGATCGCCGAGCAGCAGGAGCTCACCCCGGGGGTGCACCCCGGGTACCGGTCGCTGCGCCCGGAGGGGAAGCACTGACGGGCGGCGGTCACTGAACGGCGGCCGGCGGCCGGCGGCTGGCGGCTGGCGGCTGGCGACCGGCGGCTGGCGAGCGGGTGGCGGTCGGTTGCGCCTGCGAAGTGCTGGTGGCCGATGGGCAGCTGACGCTCGGCTCGGTCGAGCTGCCGGCGCTGCGCCCGATGACCATGGTGCACGCCGAGGGTCCGATGCCGGACGGGAGCTTCGGGATGGTCTTCGGTGCGCTGAAGGACCGGCCGACCCCGGTCCCGGGCGGCCTGTTCGGCAGTGCCGACGGCCTCGCGGGGTCCGACAGCGCCGGGGGCCTCGACAATCCTGCGGGTTCCGACGACTCCGATGGGGCGGACGGCCTGTTCGGGCTCGGTGTCCAGACCCAGTACGGCTCCTCGGCCGCGCTCTACGGCGGCGGCGACCCCAGCGAGCTGCCTCTCAGCTTCAGGCTCGACTCGCCGCTGCTCGGCGCGGACTGCCGGATCGGCACCGACGCCCAGCCGGTCATGCTGCACCTGGTCCGCTCCGGCCCGAGCACCTGGCTCTCGCAGAACCCGCCGCTGATCCGGTTCTCGGCCTCCAGCACCTTCCCGACCCCCGCCGTCACCGGCTGCGGCCCGCTCACCGACCTGCTCGACCAGCGCCTCGGCCTGCCCGCCGCCACCGGCAGCCAGGTCTCGTACACCGCGGAGTACACCTTCGAGTCGTACGATCGGCTCTCGCAGCTCCCCGCCAACTGACCATCGCAGAGTGACACTTCGGCCGCCGCCGAAGCGACCCGCTCCTACGGTGGCCCCATGACGACCACCACCACCCCCGGCAACGCGACCCACGCGTTCACCCGGCACGCCGAGCCGGCCGGCGCCCTCGCCGACCCGCGCCTGGTGCCGCTGCCCGCCGCCTCCGGTCCACCGGGCACTGCGACTGGCTGCGCGCCACGGTGGCCCGGGTCAGCCTCGGTTCGCTGCTCTTCCGCACGGCGCTGGGCGCCGCGGTGGCGGCCGCCGTGGCGGTGCGCGACGGGCGGCCGGCAGCGGGCGGCGCCGCGGTGCCGAGCTACCAGGCGGTGCAGGAGCTCATCAGGCGTCAGGATGACTGGGGCTGAGGCGAGTTGGCGAGCACCAGGTCGATCAGGCCGGGGAAGCGCGCGTCGAACTCCGGGCGGCGCAGCCGGTTGAGCCGCTTGGGGCCGGCGTCGCGCTGCTCCAGCAGGCCGGACTCGCGCAGCACGGCGAAGTGCCGGCTGAGCGTCGCCTTGGTGACCGGCACGTCGAAGCTGCCGCACGCCCGCTCCCAGTCGCCGGAGCCGGCGAGCTCGCGGACCAGGGTCTGCCGCACCGGGTCGGCGAGGGCGAGCAGGGCGGCCTCCAGGGTCACCTGGTCGGGGTCGGCGTGGACCGGGGCGCTGCGGTAGCCCGGAGCGCTCGGCTGCTGTCCGGTCGTCATGGTCACTGCTCCGTCCTGGGGTCGGCCGTTCCCTCGCCGCCGTCCGGGGGTGCGCGGCGAGGGATTGCCCGAGTGTTCGATGATCTGCTAACACTATGGGTGTTCGTCTTGCGACTAACACTTTAGCGGCTTCGGAGGGAAGCGCACATGTCCCAGCAGTCACCAGTCGTCCCCACCGGGGCGCGGCCCGGGCTCGCGCTCTTCGCGGCCTGCCTCGGCTTCGTGGTCATCATCCTCGACGTGAGCGTGGTCAACGTCGCCACCAAGGCGCTGGCGGCCGACTTGGGCGGCAGCCTGGCCGGCCTGGAGTGGGTGATCAACGGCTACACCCTGACCTTCGCCGCCTTCCTGCTCACCGCCGGGGCGATGGGCGACCGCCACGACCCACGGCGGATCTTCGTCCGGGGCTTCCTGCTCTTCGCCGTCGCCTCCTTCGCCTGCGGTGCCGCGCCCGACCTGGCGGTGCTGATCACCGCCCGGGTGGTGCAGGGGGTGGGCGCCGCGCTGATCGTGCCCTCCTCGCTGTCGATCGTGAACGCCAACCACCCGGACCCGGTGCGGCGGACCCGCGCCATCAGCCTGTGGGCCGCCGCCGGCGGGGTGGCGCTGGCGCTCGGGCCGGTGATCGGCGGTCTGCTGGTGGACGGCCTCGGCTGGCGGTCGATCTTCTTCGTGAACGTGCCGGTCGCGGCCGTCGGCATCGTGGCCACCCGCCGGTACGCGCTGCCCGCACCCGCGCCGGCCGCCGCACCCGCCCCGGCCGCCGTGCCCGGCGCCGGCCGGCGCTCGCTCGACCTGCCGGGGCAGCTCCTCGCGGTGCTCGGCCTGGGCGCGTTGACCGGTGCGATCGTCGAGGCCAACGCCCAGGGCTGGACCGGGCCGCTGGTGCTGGGCTGCCTGGCGGTCTTCGTGCTCGCGCTGCCCGGCTTCCTGGCGGTGGAGCGGCGCGGCGCGGACCCGATGCTGCCGTTGGGGCTGTTCCGCCGGCCGGCCTTCGGTGCCACCGCGCTGATCGGGGTGCTGGTCAACTTCGCCTTCTACGGCCTGGTCTTCGTCTTCAGCCTGTTCTTCCAGCAGGTCTGGTCGTACTCGCCGATCCGGACCGGGCTGGCCTTCCTGCCGATGACGGCCGCGATCCTGGTCGCCAACCTCTGCTGCGGGCCGCTGGTGCGCCGGTTCGGCGCCCGCCGGGTGCTGATCGGCGGCGGCGTGCTGGCCGCCGCCGGTTACCTGCTGGTGCTGCCGGCCGTCGGCGGGCACCACTACCCCGCGCTGGTGCTGCCGTTCCTGGCCGCCGGGTTCGGTCTCGGGCTGGTGGTGCCGGCGATGACCACCACCATGCTGGCCGCGGTGGACCGGGCGAACGCCGGGATCGCCTCGGGCGTGCTGAACGCCTCCCGGCAGCTCGGCGGTCTGGTCGGGGTGGCGGTGATGGGCCTGCTGGTCGGGCCGGCGTCGGCCGGGCAGTTCCGGGACGGGCTGCGCGTGGCACTGGTCTGCGCGGTGCTGGCGCTGGCGGTCGCCGCGGTGCTGGGTGCGGTCGGCGTCCGGAGCGGCGCGGCACCGGTGTCCGTGCCCGGCAGCCCGGCGCGCGAGCGGGAGGCCGCGCAGGCGATGGCGGACGCCCGCTGAGCCGGCCCGCACGTGCCGGCGGCGCACCGGAGGACCTCCTCCGGTGCGCCGCCGTCGGGTGCGGGGCGGGGTGCGCCTAGCGGGCCGGCCAGGTGGGCAGGATCTGCCGCTTGAAGGTGTACGCGGTCACCCCGGCGAACGAGGCGTACCAGGCCAGCGCCGCGTCGACCAGGCCGAGCCAGCCGCCGGCCTTGGTGGCGGAGGTGCTCGGCCCGAAGGCGCCCGCCGCCAGGACGGCGAAGGTGATGGTCAGCACCGCGAAGACGGCCAGCACGGCCCCGCTGACCCGGACCGCGGCCACCGTCATGTAGGCGGTGAAGATGGCCCAGGCGAGCAGGAAGAGTCCGATCGCCTTGTGCAGGTCCGGGTTGGTGGCGGCGGCCGGGACGGCGTCCTTGACGAGGAAGTAGTAGGCGAGCCAGAAGGCGCCGAAGGAGCTGAACGCGGTGGCGCCGAAGGTGTTGCCCTTGCGGAACTCCCACATTCCGGCCAGCAGCTGCGCCAGACCGCCGTATGCCAGGGCGAGCGGCAGGACCACCACGCTCAGCTTGTCGCTCAGCAGGTTGGCGTTGAAGCAGCTGAGGACCATGGTCGTCATGGCGAAGCCGGCCAGGCCGAGCGGGGCGGGGTCGGCGATCTCGGCGGCGACGGGGGACGGAGCTGACTGCTGGGTTGCCACGGGTGTCTTCCTTTCAGGGGAGTGGGATGACGACGCGACAGAACACATATGTTGACGTGAATAGCTGTTTTGAAACACCCGTTGCACGCGTCTTTTTTGTGACTTCTGGGGTACTGCGGACCCGCCCCTGGGAATACTGGGGCCGCAGTTGCCCCTGTGACTGGTGGTGCCACAGCTGGCCACGACCGGGAAAAGTTAGTAAGGCGGACGATATGACAAATCGTCAACCGCCGCCGATTTCAGCCCTGGAAATTCGAACAGAGTTCGCCCGTTCGGAGGAGTGAACGGGATCCGCCGTTACGACGAATGCGTGCCCGGCTCCGCGTCCGACTTCTCGGGCACATCCGCGACGTCGGCCGTCGCGGGGTCGGTGGCCCGGCCGAAGTCCTCGGCGGTCATCAGGTCGGTCTCCTCGGCCCACGCCGCCCAGTCCGCCAGCGCCTCGTTGACCCGGATCGCCGCCTCGATCGCGATCCGCTGGGCCCGGGTCTTGCGGCTGGTGCCCCACTCGCCGCGGTCCTTGGCGCCGGCGTAGGTCCGCAGCGCCTGGCCGTACTGCTGGTAGTACTGCCGCTCGGCCGCCAGGTGGGCCTTGAGCTCCTCTGGCTCCATCAGCCAGAAGAAGAACGACCGGAGCAGGGTCTCCAGGCGGAAGCTGTGGTCCACCTCGACCTCGGCCAACCAGCGGCGCACCTCGGCTAGGCCGGCGTCGGTGATCCGGTAGGCGGTCCGCCGGCGGGGGCCGTAGCTGTCCACCTCGATCAGCTCGGCCGCGGCGAGCCGGGACAGCTCGGAGTAGATCTGCGGGTGCTGGGCGGGCCAGACGCTGCCCAGCCCCTCCTGGAAGCGGCGGGCCAGGTCGTACCCGCTGGCGGGCCCTTCCGCGAGCAGTCCGAGCAGGCCATGACGCAGCGACATCCGCAGCTCCTCGCCGGCAGTTCTGGCTCCCTCGGTCGCCAGAAACCTCATGTTGACACATGGATCTTGACACACGCTCGAGCACAGTGGAAGCATGACATGTCGAAAGGAACATGTCCCACGAATCATGTACCACGATCCATGTCAGTCATGGAGAGGGTTGAGGCGTTCTCATGTCCAACAAGTCACGAGCGGTCCTGGTCACCGGTGCGGCCGGCGGCGTGGGTGTGGCCACCACGCGCGCGCTGCTCAAGGCGGGGTTCCGGGTCTACGCGGGGATCCACAGCCACACCGGCGACCTGCCCGAGTCGCCCGACGTCCACGTGCTCAAGCTCGACCTCACCGACCCGGAGAGCATCGCCGCCGCCGTCGCGGCCGTCCGGGCCAACGGGGACAACGGGCTGGCCGGCGTCGTCAACAACGCCGGCGTCATCGTCCAGGGGCCGATGGAGCTGGTCCCGGCCGAGGAGCTGCAGCGCCAGTTCGAGGTCAACGTCTACGGTCCGGCGCTGGTCACCCGCGCGTTCCTGCCGCACCTGCGCCGCGGCAAGGGGCGCGTCGTCAACATCACCGCCTCCACCGCGCGGGTGCCGGGCCCGTTCTTCGGCCCGATCTCGGCCAGCAAGGCGGCGCTCCAGGCGCTGTCCGACGCCCAGCGGGTCGAGCTGGCGCACTGGAAGATCCCGGTCGTGGTGCTGGAGCCGGGTGCGCTGCAGACCGAGATCTTCGTCAAGGCCGACGCCGCCTCCCAGCGGGCCGCGGCCGTGCAGTCGCCCGAGCTGGTGGCGCTCTACCGCGACCAGCTGGCGGCGGTCGGCAAGGCGATGGCGAAGATCAAGCCCTCCTCGCCGACCATCCTGGCCGACGCGATCGTCAAGGCGCTGACCGTCGGCAAGCCCAAGCCGCGCTACAACGTCGGCCCGGACACCCGGCTGGTCGGCCTGGTCTCCCGGCTGCCGCTGCGCACCCGGGACCGGATGATCAGCGGCGTGATGGGTCTCAACAAGATCAAGCCGGCGGCCTGAGGCGGCCGCGAACCCGGGGGAGGAACGGATGAGTTCGCGCAACGCCGCCTCGGCGGACGCCCGCACCATCGTGCTGGTCGGAGCCACGTCGGGCATCGGCCGCCAGGCGGCGGTGCAACTCGCCTCCCGCGGCCACCGGTTGATCCTGGTGGGCCGCAACGCCGGGCGCGGCCAGGCCCTGCTGGCCGCGCTCGGCGGCGCGTCCACCGCGGCGCCGCCGGTCTTCGTGGCCGGCGACGTCTCGACCCGGTCCGGGGTCGAGCAGGTCGCCCGGGCGGTCCGGGCGAAGACCGGGGCCGTGGACACGCTGATCAACAACGCCGGGGTGATGGTGTCGCCCCGGCGGGTCACCGACGAGGGCATGGAGCTGAACTTCGCGGTGCACCACCTCGCGCCGTACTCCATGACCGGCCTGCTGCTGCCGCTGCTCGACCGCGGCGACGGACGGATCGTCAACACCAACTCGGAGGGCCACCGTGCGGCGGTCTTCGGTGGCAGCGCCGACCTGGACTTCGAGGACCTGCAGAGCGCGCGGCGCTACGACACCTTCGGGGCCTACAGCCGCACGAAGCTGGCGAACCTGCTCTTCACCTACGAGTTCCAGCGCCGCCACCCGCGGTACAGCATGGTCGCCGTGCACCCGGGCATGGTCCGCACCCGCCTGGTGCGCTCGGTGTACAACCCGGCGATCCGGCTGCTGACCGCGACCACCCGGTGGTTCCTGCTGCCGCCCAGCCAGGGGGCCAAGCCACTGGTGCAGCTGGCGACCGCGGCAACCGTCCAACCGGGCCGCTACTACGACCGGTTCACGCCGGTCTCCTCCTCGCCGGCCTCGCTGGACCGGCACACCGCGCGGCGGCTCTGGGCGGAGACCGAGCGGCTGCGCGGCCCGTTCGCCGAACTGGCGCGATAGCCGGCGGTTCGCGCGCATCCGCGCGGCACCCGCGCCCCCACCAGCCCCTCGCCGACCGGCCCCATTCCCCCGCGGCCGGTCGGCGAGGCTTCGCCATGTCCGCATCCATTCGATTCCCCGCTTCCAGCGGATTCCCAGCTTCCTCCCGGAATTCCCGTGCGGGTCGCCCCCGGTGTTCCGGGTATCCGTCCGGCGGACGCCGGATGATTCCCGGTCCGACCGCGCGGGGCGGGTCCGGCATTCGTTCTAAAGAACGGACCGGCCGGTTCGGACACGGCCCTGAGGTGGCGGAATCGACAAACCGGTGTTCCGATATCCGGGCATTCGGGCGGCCCTCCGCACGCTGATCGACGAACGGCTGCGGAGGGGTCGTTCGGTGGGCTCCCAGCGGCCTCTCAGGCGTCCCAGCAGCCCCTGATGAAACGTCAGTGCTGTTGTACGATGGATGCGAATCGCGATCACCGGCCTGTTCGCCGGTGAAGCGGGGGAGACGGGGGTCACGGCAATGGAGTTCTACCTGCTCGGATCGCTCGCAGTCAGATCGGGCGACCGGCTCAGCATTCCGAAGGTATCCAAGCAGCGCAAATTACTGGCCGTTCTCATACTGAATGCAAATCACATGGTCCGTACCCAGACCCTGATGAAGGAGCTCTGGGACGAAAATCCGCCGCGCAGTGCCGCAGCCACGCTGCAGACCTACATCAGCCAGCTGCGGCGCTTCCTCGCCGAGGCCGGCGAACTGACCGCGGAGGACGTGACGAACCGGATCCTGCTCACCGAGCCCGGCGGTTACCTGCTGCGGGTCGACCCCGAGCGGATCGACGCCGCGCGCTTCGAGGCCGAGGTGGCCCGGGGCCGGTTCGCGCTGGCCAGCCAGGAGGCCGCCGCCGCGGTGCACCACTTCCGCGAGGCCACCGGCGGCTGGGACGGGGTGGTGCTGGAGAACGTCACGCACGGGCCGGTGATCGAGGCCCAGGTCCGGCGGTTGGAGCAGCTCTGGCTCTCCACCGTGGAGCAGTACTTCGACCTCGAGCTCCGGGCCGGCCGGCACCACGAGATCCTGGCGAAGCTGACCGGGGTCGCGGCGGCCAATCCGCTGCACGAGAACCTGCACGGCCAGCTGATGACCGCGCTCTTCCGGTGCGGGCGCCGCGCCGCCGCCCTGGAGAGCTTCCGGACGCTGCGCACCCGGCTGGTCGAGGGCCTGGGCCTGGAGCCGGCGCCCCAACTGGAGCGCCTGCACCAGCACATGCTCACGACCGACAGCTCGGCGAGCGAGCGCGGGGTCTGCCCCTGAGCGAGCAGGCCCTGAGCGACGAGGCCGGTGGGGGCGGCGGCCGCAACGCCCGCCGCACCCAAAGCCCGGGAAGAAAAAAAA
>NZ_JBNQTI010000157.1:0-21775 GCF_050325825.1 Kitasatospora sp. LaBMicrA B282 | reverse complement strand
CCCGGACGGGTGGCCCTTGGGGGTCTTGGCGGCCGACGGCGACGGCGCCGCGGACGGGCTCGACGGCGCCGCCGACGCGCTGGCGGTGCTCCCGGCGGGGGCACCCGCGACCGGCGCGCCCGGACGGCCGGCGCCGGGCGACTGCGACGCACCGGGACCACCGGTGGTGGCCGGCCAGACCGGCGTGCCGAAGTCGGTGGGCGGCGCGGCCGGGCCCGGCTGCGGGCGACCGCCGGTGCGCACCGCGGCGCCGAGCAGCGAACCGAGCAGCAGGGTAAGCCCGATCACCACCACGGCCACCACCGTGCCGCGCCGCAGCACCCGGCGGCGCACCGCCCCGGGCGCCTGCGGCCCGTACCGGCGCCAGGCCTCCAGGGCCAGCCGCCCGTCCAGCGAGGCGAACGGCGCGCCGGCCATCAGCAGCGGGCTCCAGGCGGCCAGGAAGATCAGGTCGGGCGTGTCGTACACCGGCACGGCGCGCCAGCTGACCGTGAACAGCAGGGCGGCCGAGAGCAGCATCGCCGCCCCCGCGGCCAGCCGCTGCCAGAGCCCGAGCAGCGAGAGCACCCCGACCACGATCTCGGTGAACGCCACCCCGAGGCCCGCCCCGACCGGGTGCGCCATGGCGAAGTCCAGCAGCGGCTGGGCCACCTTCCACGCGTGCAGCGAGGCGAGCCAGCGCATCATCGAGCCGCGGTCGCCGCCGTCGAAGTACACCGGGTCGCAGACCTTGCTGAACCCGGCGTAGACCGAGAGCGAGCCGAGCAGCAACCGCAGCGGCAGCAGCACCAGGCCCAGGTCGACCCGGCGCCCGGGCTGCCAGGCGTGCCGGTTGGGCTCGCCCGGCGCGGTGGCGGCCGAGTGCTCGGGCAGTTCGCCGCTCGGCTGCCAGCCGGCCCTGCGGATCCGGCGCACCGGGGGCTCGGTGGGCTCGAACGGCTCCGCCGGCTCGCCGGCCCGCGCACCGCGCGCGGCGGACGGCTCGGCCCCGTCGTGGCCCGGCCCGCCGGCCCAGCCGTGCGGCTGCCGCGGCACCGAGCTGCGCCCGCTGTAGCCGTGGCCGCCGGCCCCGCCGTAGCCGTACGACCCACCGGCCGGCGTGTCGTCCCAGCCCGGCATGGTCTCCAGCGGCTGGGTGGCCTCCGGGTCGATCAGGCCGACCGAGTCGAACGGATCGGCCAGCCCCACCGAGGAGCCGCCGGACCCGCCACCCTGCGCCATCCCGACCGAGGCCGCACTGCCGGCCGGTGCGGGCACCGTGTTCAACCGGACCGCGTCCAGCAGCTGGGTGGCCGCCAGGTCGCCGGGGGCGGCCTGACCGCTCCAGGTGACGGCGGTGACCCGGCCCTTGCGCCGCGGCGCGCCGACCGCGCCCGCGGCCGCACCGAGCGCGGCGGCTCCGGCCGGTGCCCCGGCGCCGACCCCGCCGTCGGCGCTCCCGGCCCGGACCAGCCCGGGCCGGCCGCCGTAGCTCAGCGCCGCGTACGGCCGACCGAAGGCGTCCGCGTACGGCGCCGCCGTCGGGGGCGGCGCGTCGAGCATCGGCGCGACCGGCGCGGCCAGTCTGAGCCGGAAACTGACCTGGGTACTGCTGAGCCGGGCCGGGTCGCTCGGCACCTTGACGGTGCTGAGAGCCGGCTGCTCAGCCTCTATCCCTGCCGCTTGGCCAAACCGGGGGCGCCGAGGTGTTCTGGTGTCCACGCCCCCTCTAACCGGGTGACACCCGGTTAGGACACTCTCCCGGGTGCAACTCCCGGGCGTGGCTGACGGATCCGGTCACGCCCGTACGAGAGAGTGAACATTTGCGTCAGCCCCGACCAGAACAGGTCAGCCCGGAGGGGGTCAGCCTGGAAGGTCAGCCCGGCACCGGCCTGCCCGGAAGGGCAGCCCCGAGCAGCTCAGGCCTTGGCCCGCATCCGCGCCGCCTCGTAGAGCACGATCCCGGCCGCGACACCGGCGTTCAGCGACTCGGTCAGCCCGGACATCGGGATCCGCACCAGCAGGTCGCAGGTCTCCGCGACCAGCCGGGACAGGCCCTTGCCCTCGCTGCCGGCCACGACCACCACCGGACCGGTCAGGGTCTCCAAGTCGGCCAGCTCGGCCTCGCCGTCCGCCGCCAGGCCGACCACCATCAGGCCGGCCTTCTGGTAGCCCTCCAGCGCCCGGGTCAGGTTGGTCGCCCGGGCCACGGGCAGCCGGGCCGCCGCGCCGGAGGAGGTCTTCCAGGCTCCGGCGGTCATGCCGGCCGCCCGACGCTCCGGGATCACCACGCCGTGCGCGCCGAACGCGGCGGCGGAGCGGACCACGGCGCCCAGGTTGCGCGAGTCGGTCACCCCGTCGAGCGCCACGATCAGCGCGTCCTCGCCCGCGTCGGAGGCGGCGTCCAGCAGGTCGTCGGGGTGCGCGTACTCGTACGGCGGCACCTGGAGCACCAGGCCCTGGTGGTTCAGGCCGCCGGTCATCTGGTCGAGCTGCGGGCGCGGCGCCTCCATCAGCGGGACGCCCCGCTCGTTGGCGGCCTGGAAGGCCTCGCGCACCCGGTCGTCGGTGTCGATGAACTGCATCACGTAGAGCGCGGTCGCCGGCACGCCGCCGACCAGCGCCTCGACCACCGAGTTGCGGCCGACCACCAGCTCGGCGCTGCCCGCGCCACCGCGGCCGCCGCGACCGGCCCCGGCCCGGCGCATGCCGGCCCGGGCCTTGGCGTCCCGCTCCCGCTTGACCGCCGCGTTGGCGGCCCGCTGCTTCGGGTGGCCCTTGCGCGCCTCGCCGGGCGGGGTCGGGCCCTTGCCCTGCAGTGCCTTCCGGCTGTGCCCGCCGGTCCCGACAGACGCACCCTTCTTCGACCCGGGGTTGCGGCGGTTCCTGCGCTGGCTGTTGCCGGCCATGGCGTTACTTCCTGTTCTATCCGTCTGCGTCATGCCGATGGGCCGTACTCCCGAATCTTCGTCGAAGTACGGCCCACCGGCGCCCCGGGTGCGACCCCGGGGCTACTGGTTGCTGATCGTCCAGCGCGGGCCGGACGGGGTGTCCTCGATCGCCAGGCCGGCCAGGCCCAGCTGGTCGCGGATGGCGTCCGCGGTGGCGAAGTCCTTGCGCTCGCGGGCCGCCTGGCGCTGCTCGAGCACCAGCCGGACCAGCGAGTCGACGACCCCGTGCAGGTCCTCGCCGCGCTCGGTGCCGGTCCACTGCGCGTCGAGCGGGTCGAGGCCCAGCACTCCGAGCATCGCACGGACCTCGGCGAGCCGCGCTACCGCGTTCTCCTTGTCGTCCGCCGTCAGGGCGCTGTTGCCCTGCCGGACGGCGGTGTGCACCACGGCGAGGGCCTGCGGCACGCCGAAGTCGTCGTCCATCGCCTCGGCGAAGGCCGGCGGCACCTCGGCGGCCGGCTCGACCGGGCCGCAGCGCTCGACCACCCGCTGGATGAAGCCCTCGATCCGGCTGAAGCCGGCCTCGGCCTCGCGGATCGCCTCCTCGCTGTACTCGATCATCGAGCGGTAGTGCGGGGCGGCCAGGTAGTAGCGGAGCACGATCGGGCGCCAGCGCTGCACCATCTCGGAGATCAGCACCGAGTTGCCGAGCGACTTGCTCATCTTCTCGCCGCTCATGGTGACCCAGGCGTTGTGCACCCAGAAGTTGGCGAAGTCGTCGCCGAACGCCTTGGACTGGGCGATCTCGTTCTCGTGGTGCGGGAAGATCAGGTCCAGCCCGCCGCCGTGGATGTCGAAGCCCTTGCCCAGGTACTTGTGCACCATGGCCGAGCACTCCAGGTGCCAGCCGGGGCGACCCTGGCCCCACGGGGTGGTCCAGCTGGGCTCGCCCGGCTTGGCGGACTTCCACATCGCGAAGTCGCGCGGGTCGCGCTTGCCGGTCTCGCCCTCGCCCTCGGGCTGCAGGAGGTTCTCCAGCTTCTGGTTGGAGAGTTCCAGGTAGTCGGGGAAGGACTTGACGTCGAAGTAGACGTTGCCGTCGGCCGCGTAGGCGTGGCCCTTGGCGATCAACGTCTGCATCATGTCGATCATCTCGGTGACATGACCGGTGGCCCGCGGCTCCACGGTCGGCGGCAGGCAGCCGAGCTGGGTGTAACCGTCGTTGAAGGCGCGCTCGTTGGCGTAGGCGATCTGCCACCAGGGCACGCCGAGCTCGTGCTCCTTCTTGATCACCTTGTCGTCGATGTCGGTGACGTTGCGCACGAACGTCACCTCGAAGCCGCGGTGGGCGAACCAGCGGCGCATCACGTCGAAGTTGAGGTTGGACCGGATGTGCCCGATGTGCGGGGCCCCCTGCACGGTGGCACCGCACAGGTAGATCGAGACACAGCCCGGTACAAGCGGGACGAAGTCGCGTACCTGGCGGGTGCTGGTGTCGTACAGGCGAAGGCTCACGAATCCAGCGTAGTGGGAATCGGGGGGTGCCCAGCGACGTTTACGGGTGCCGCCCGTCACGAGTTCATGGCAAACCGGACGTACTGCCTCCGAAGTTTTCGCGGCGGCGCCTCGCCCGGGCACCGCACGGCCTCCGCCCAGACTTCGCACAGCCGCCGCACCGCCTCCGGACGGCCGCCGCCCGGATACCGGGCGGGGTTCCGGCCCGGGAGCCGGGCCCCGCCCGGTGCCCAGGAACGGCTGATCGAGCGTCACCGTGAACCGGCGGCGCCGCCGGGCTCAGGGCCGCTGGTAGACCAGCGCCGTCGCCAGCCCGACCAGACCCTCGCCGCGCCCGGTCATGCCGAGTCCGTCGGTGGTCGCCGCCGAGAGCGAGACCGGCGCCCCGGCCGCGGCCGACAGCACCTGCTCCGCCTCCGCGCGCCGGCTGCCGATCCGCGGGCGCACCCCGATCACCTGGACCGCGATGTTGCCGATCTCGAAGCCGGCCGCCCGCACGATCCGGGCCGCCTCGGTCAGCAGGGTGACCCCCGCGGCGCCCTTCCACTCGGGGCGGTCGGTGCCGAAGTGGGTGCCCAGGTCGCCGAGCCCGGCGGCCGAGAAGATCGCGTTGCAGGCGGCGTGCGCGACCACGTCGGCGTCCGAGTGGCCGGCCAGGCCCTGGTCGTAGCCGTCCCAGCGCAGTCCGCCGACCCAGAGCGGGACGCCGTCCGCGAAGGCGTGCACGTCGGTGCCGATGCCCACCCGCGGGATCACCGGGAGCGGCGGTCGGACGTCTGACGGCGCCTCAGCAGCGCTGCGGGTCCCGACAGCCGGCTCAGCGGCAAGCTCAGCAGCCACCTCAGAAGCCACCTCAGAAGCCATCGGAAGCCCTCCGGCGGGCGAGCACAGCCTCGGCCAGCACCAGGTCGAGCGGACGGGTCACCTTGAACGCCTCCTCGTGTCCCGGCACCACGACCACCCGGCCGCCGTAGTGCTCGATCAGGCCGGCGTCGTCGGTCACCACCGGCGCGCCGCCCGCGGCCTCCTCGGCCAGCGCCTTGGCGTGCACCTCGGCCAGCGCCGCGCGGCGGAAGCCCTGCGGGGTCTGCACGGCCCGCAGGGTGCTGCGGTCGGGCGTGTCGAGCACCGGCTCCGGCTCGCCGGGGGCGACCGGACCCACCCGCTTGACGGTGTCCGCCAGCGGGACCGCCGGCACCACGGCCTCGGCACCGGCCCGCACCGCGGCCACCACCGCGTCGACCACCTCGACCGGGACCAGCGGCCGGGCCGCGTCGTGCACCAGCACGATCTCGGTCTGCTCGGGGATCTCCGCCAGGCCCAGCCGGACCGACTCCTGGCGGGTCGCGCCGCCGGCCACCACCCGGACGTCCTTGCCGTCCAGCCCGTGGCTGTCCAGCAGGCCGACCACCTCGGCCACGCCCTGCGGCGGGGCGGCCACCACGACCAGGCCGACCGCCCGGCTGCGGGCCAGCGCCCGCACCGCGTGCACCAGCAGCGGCGCGCCGCCCAGCTCACGCAGCGCCTTGGGCGCACCCGGGCCGAGCCGCTCGCCCCGCCCGGCGGCCGGGACGACGGCCGCTGCCAGTACTCCTGTGCTGTTCAGGTTTCACTCCTTCGGCGAAGTGGGTATGGCCCAGGCGTACCCGTCAGACGGTGCGCCGGACCCCTTCCACCCGGCACCGCCTCTCGGGTACCGGTGTGCGGGCCCCCACGCTACGAGCACGCCAGTGCAGCGAGTGCAACAGAGGTCACCAGATCCACCCGGCGACAGGTTCCCCGTGCGCCCGGGCCTAGCGTGCCCGTCCGTGTCCGGGCATGCCACAGCGCCCGGGTGCCTGCCGGCACCGGGCGCTGTTGAACGGCAGCGGCGGCTGCACTACGAGGCGAGCACCTCGTCGAGCAGCGTCTCCGCCTTGTCCTCGTTGGTGTTCTCCGCCAGCGCCAGTTCGCTGACGAGGATCTGCCGTGCCTTGGCGAGCATCCGCTTCTCGCCGGCCGACAGGCCGCGCTCACGCTCCCGGCGCCACAGGTCGCGGACGACCTCGGCGACCTTGATGACGTCACCCGATGCGAGCTTCTCCAGGTTCGCCTTGTAGCGACGAGACCAGTTGGTGGGCTCTTCGGTGTACGGTGCACGCAGCACCTCGAAGACCCGGTCCAGACCCTCCTGGCCGACCACGTCGCGCACGCCGACGAACTCCGCGTTCTCCGCGGGGACGCGCAGCGTGAGGTCACCCTGCTGAACCTTCAGCACCAGGTAGGTCTTGTCCACACCTTTGATCTGGCGAATTTCGATGGCCTCGATCAGTGCAGCCCCGTGATGGGGGTAGACCACCGTGTCGCCAACCTTGAACGTCATGTGACAGGACCCCTTCCGTGGCTTTCCAGAATAACACGCTTTTCCGTCCGCCCGAAGGGCGTTTGCGCAGGTCAGGGCCGGTCTCGGGGCTTGACAAGGACCCCTGCGACGTGCTGCGACCACCCCGCCGGACCGGCTTCTCGCAGGTCGGAGGCCCTTCTCGCGTCGATCGAAACCTCGGGCCGCGGCCCGGTAACCGACATTCGATCTTGAAGTCGACACGGGATATTCACCGTTTCCCGATCGTGATCTGATCTTGACGGCCTTCCGGAACCGGACACACCACCGCCACACCGCACCCCGGACCACCGCAGCCGCCCCTCCGGCCACCGCGGCCGGGGCGGCCGCCGACTCCGCAGCCGGGCCGCCGCCGGCCGCGCGCTGCGGCACCCCGCGGCCGCCCCTCTTTAACTCCGACTAATCCGATCAAAACGTCTCAGACCGGGATGTGTCACCCTGTCAGCCGCCCATCGGACGCCCATCGGGCGTCCACCGGAACGCTCCGTGCGCGACACGGGGCCACCCCGTGAGGGCCGGATAAGTGCGGTGGGTACGCTGAGCGCTGACAACCTGACACGTGACCCAAGGAGATGCGCCGCCGTGAGCCGCAGCCTTCGACGCGGTGGCACCGCCGCCATCGTCCTCGCCCTCGCCGCCGTCTCGCTGTCCGCCTGCTCCGCCGGGAGCAGCGCCGAGACGCAGCAGATCAAGCCGGACACCCCGGCCACCTCGCTGGGCGCCGACCTCAAGCTGAACGCGATCGTGGTCGTCGTGGACGAGCAGCAGACCACCGGCACGCCCGGTGCCGCGAACCTGACCGTCAACATCAGCAACACCGGCAGCGCCCCGCAGACCCTGACCAACGTCACGGTCGCCGGCACCGCCGCCACCCTCGACGACGCCACCGGCGCGGCGGCCCCCGGCGGGATCACCATCCCGGCCGGCGGCTCGGTGCTGCTGGGCGCCAGCGGCCAGCCCTCGGCGCAGCTCTCCTCGGTGGCGCTCAACGTGGGCGGCTTCGCGGCGACCTCGTTCTCCTTCTCCAACGCCGGCAAGGTCGACACCCAGGCGCTGGTCACCCCGGCCCGCGGCGCTTACGCCTCCTTCGGCCCGGCCAGCCCGTCGGCTGCCGCCTCGGCCTCGGCCGGCGCGTCCGCTTCGGCTTCGGCTTCGGCCTCGGCTTCGGCCGGCGCGTCGGCCGGCGCCCCGGTGAGCGGTGCCGCCTCGGCGACCCCGAGTGGCTCCGCCAGCCCGAGCGGCGCCGCCACCTCCGCCGCCCCGAGCGGCGCGGCCGCGGCGAGCGCCAGCCCCTCGCACTGACGCACCGGGGCGCGCACTCGGCTCACGGGTTGCGCGCCCCGCGCACGACTGAGGGCCGCACTCCCATTTCTCGGGGGTGCGGCCCTCAGTCGTGTTCAGCCGGTCGCCAGTCGTCGGCCCGCCGCGGACCGGGCGCTCGGCCTACGGCTCGAACGCCCGGCTTGCGGCGCTACGGCTCGGCTCGGCTTACGGCTCGAACTTGTAGCCCAGGCCACGGACCGTGACCAGGTAGCGCGGCGCGCCCGGATCCGGCTCGATCTTCGCCCGCAGCCGCTTCACGTGCACGTCCAGCGTCTTGGTGTCGCCGACGTAGTCGGCGCCCCAGACCCGATCGATCAGCTGCATCCGGGTGAGCACCCGGCCCGCGTTGCGCAGCAGCATCTCCAGCAGGTCGAACTCCTTGAGCGGCAGGTCGACCTTGGCTCCGTCCACGGTCACCACGTGCCGGTCCACGTCCATCCGGACCGGGCCGGCCTCCAGCGCGCCGGGGCCGCCGCCGTCGTTGCCGATGCCGCCCTCCTCGCCGCGGCGGCGCAGCACCGCACGGATCCGGGCGACCAGCTCACGGGTCGAGTAGGGCTTGGTGACGTAGTCGTCAGCGCCTATCTCCAGCCCGACGACCTTGTCGATCTCGCTGTCCTTGGCGGTCACCATGATCACTGGCACGTTGGACCGCACCCGCAGCTGGCGGCACACCTCGGTGCCGGGCAGCCCGGGGAGCATCAGGTCGAGCAGCACCAGGTCGGCACCGTTGCGTTCGAACTGCTCCAGCGCGTCGGGCCCGGTGGCGGCGACGGCCACCTCGAAACCCTCCTTGCGAAGCATGTACGAGAGGGCGTCGCTGAACGACTCCTCGTCCTCGACCACCAGTACTCGGGTCACGATCGGGCCTCCGGGGCAGGAAGGGGGGTTGTGGTGTCAGATTGGTCGGCCGCCGTCGCCGGATCGGGGACCGACTCGGGGGTCGGACCGGCAGGCAGCCTGATGGTGAAGGTGGAACCCTGTCCCTCGACGCTCCAGACCGAGACGGTCCCGCCGTGCGAGGCCGCCACGTGCTTGACGATCGACAGGCCCAGGCCGGTGCCGCCGGTGGCCCGGCTGCGGGCCGGGTCCACCCGGTAGAAGCGTTCGAAGATCCGCTCGCGGTCCTTCTCCGAGATGCCGATGCCCTGGTCGGTCACCGAGATCTCGATCAGCTCGCCGTCCGCCTCGCCGATCGCGGCCGCGCTGGCTATCCGGCGGGTCGCGATCGCCACGCGGGTGCGCGGCGGGCTGTAGTTGACGGCGTTCTCGACCAGGTTACCCAGAGCCGCCGCGAGCTGGCCGCGGTCGCCGAACAGGTGCAGTCCGGCGATGCCGCCGGCCGCGATGTGGATCTGCTTGGCCGCCGCCTGCTGCCGGCAGCGGTCCATGGCCTCGGCGATCAGCTCGTCCACCGGGACGGGCTCGGGGTTGGTGAGCAGCCGGTCGTCCTGGACCCGGGAGAGGTCGATGATCTCCTGGACCAGGCTGGCCAGCCGGGTCGCCTCGATCTGCATCCGACCGGCGAACCGCTGCACCGCCTCGGGGTCGTCGGCCGCGTCCGCGACCGCCTCGGAGAGCAGCGAGAGCGCCCCGACCGGGGTCTTGAGCTCGTGGCTGACGTTGGCCACGAAGTCGCGGCGGACCGCCTCGATCCGGCGGCGCTCGGTGAGGTCCTCGACCAGCACCAGCACCAGCCGGGAGCCGAGCGGCGCGACCCGCACCGAGACCGAGAGCGGCTCGCCGGCGCGCGCCACCCCCGGCCGCGGGACGTCCAGCTCGACCTGGCGGATCTCGCCGTCCCGGCGGGTCGCCCGGGCCAGCGCGAGCATCGGTTCCACGGCGACCGCACCGCCGCGGACCAGGCCCATCGAGTAGGCGGCGGAGCTGGCCTTGACCACCTCGTCGCCCTCGCTCAACACGATCGCGCAGGAGCGCAGCACCGACAGCACGGTGTCCACGCCGGGCGGCAGGGCCGGTTCCTGGAGACTGGTGCTCACCGCGGATCCGCCACTCCTCTTGCCACCGGCATTTCGTCCGCCGCCTCGTTCCCGGCCCTGCTCGCGCTCGCTCCAGCGGAAGGCGATGGAGGCCGTGAGGCCGACACCGAGCCCGGCGATGGCGCAGGCTGCGGCGGCGGCCACATTCACGTCCATGCGGCCAGCCTAAGCGCATGGCCCGGCCGGTTTGTAAGCATCAGATCAAGGCATTCACCGCGCGTTGCCGAGAATTCACCTTCAGGTACCCGGCGGTTCACTGCGTCGGTCGTGGGCCGTCGCCCGCCACCAGCAGGCTTTCCCGAAGCCGCACGCACGGGCGCCGGCGGGCGTACGATGCCCGCCACCCTTGCTACCCGTGCGCAGCCCAAGGAGAAGAGAAGCGCATGCGTGACGCCTACCACGAGGAACTCGACTCGATCGGCGACGGCCTGGTCGAGATGGCCAAGCTGGTCGGCTCGGCGATGGGCCGCGCCACCACCGCGCTGCTCGACGCCGACCTGGCCCTGGCGGAGAGCGTGATCTCGGCCGACGAGAAGGTCAACGCCCTCCACCACGAGCTGGAGAACACCGCGATCGACCTGCTCGCCCGCCAGCAGCCGGTCGCCACCGACCTGCGGATCGTGGTCACCTCGCTGCGGATGAGCGCCGACCTGGAGCGCTGCGGCGACCTGGCCCGGCACGTGGCCAAGGTGGCCCGGCTGCGCTACCCCGAGACGGCCGTCCCCGACGACCTGCAGCCGATCGTGCTGGAGATGGGGCAGCTGGCCCAGCGCCTGGTCGCCAAGGCCGGCCAGGTCATCGCCACCAAGGACGTGGACGCGGCGCTCCAGCTGGAGCGCGACGACGACGCGATGGACGAGCTGCACCGCCAGCTCTTCGCGCACCTGGCCGACGGCCGCTGGCAGCACGGCATCGAGACCGGCGTGGACGTCACCCTGATCGGCCGCTACTACGAGCGCTTCGCCGACCACGCGGTCTCGGTGGCCAAGCGCGTGGTCTTCCTGGTCACCGGCGAGCACGCGGGCGAGTTCGTCGCCGACCAGCAGCAGTGAACCACGCAGTGACCGCCTCGCAGCCGTGACCACCCCACCGGGCGGACCTGGGGCGGGGGCGCACGCGGGCGTCACCCGCCCACCACAACGCGCCTGTTGACGCCCCGTCAAGCAGCGAGCTTCACTCAAGGAGCAGGCTGCCCGTCACCGCTGCCTGCCTCGATCGAGGAGGGCTCCGCACCATGACCACCACACCCGCCCGGCCCACTGCGACTCCCCGTCCCACCGAGCCCGCCCCGACGGGCGGCCGGACCACCCTTCCCGTGCTCGGCGCCTGCGGCTGCAGCGCCGGCTGCGGCTGCGGCTGCCAGGCCGGCGCCCCCTGCCAGTGCGGCGGCGCCACCGGCGGCTGCTGCGGCCACTGATCGAGCACGGCCGTCCGGCTGTCCACCTCTTGAGCCGCCTGCCTCGCAAGGCCCTACGGCCGGCTCTGCGGGATTACTTCTTGCCCTGGTTCTTCACGGCCTCGATCGCGGCGGCGGCGGCCTCCGGGTCGAGGTAGCGGCCGCCCGGGGTGACCGGCTTGAAGTCCGCGTCGAGCTCGTAGACCAGCGGGATGCCGGTGGGGATGTTCAGGCCGGCGATGTCCGCGTCCGAGATGCCGTCCAGGTGCTTGACCAGCGCGCGCAGGCTGTTGCCGTGGGCGGTGACCAGGACGGTCTTGCCGGCGGCCAGGTCCGGCACGATCGCGTCGTACCAGTAGGGCAGCATCCGGTCGACGACGTCCTTGAGGCACTCGGTGCGCGGGCGCAGCTCGCTCGGGATGTCGGCGTAGCGGGCGTCGCCGGCCTGCGAGAACTCGGCGTCGTCGGCGAGCACCGGCGGCGGGGTGTCGTACGAGCGGCGCCAGAGCTGGAACTGGTCCTCGCCGAACTCGGCCAGGGTCTGCGCCTTGTCCTTGCCCTGCAGGGCGCCGTAGTGGCGCTCGTTCAGCCGCCAGCTGCGGCTGACCGGGATCCAGTGCCGGTCGGCCTTGTCCAGCGCGATCTGCGAGGTGCGGATGGCGCGGCGCAGCAGCGAGGTGTGCACCACGTCCGGGAAGAAGCCCTCGGAGGCGAGCAGCTCGCCGCCGCGCGCGGCCTCCTTCTCGCCCTTCTCGTTGAGGTCGACGTCGACCCAGCCGGTGAACAGGTTCTTCTGGTTCCACTCGCTCTCGCCGTGGCGGAGCAGGATCAGTCGGTAGGTCGTGTCAGCCATGAGGCACAGCTTAGTGGAGGCGAAAAAACGGGTGGCCGGGCCCGAGGGCTCGTCGGTAATGTGCGCAGCGCCGTTGAGGCACTTACATCCAGCGTCGCCCGAGCGGGTGGCGCCGGCGCGCCGCACCACCTGCCACCCGGAGCCGCCCCATGCCCGCCGCCCCCGCCGACGCCACCAGCGACGCCGCTGACGCCGCCGGACCGTCCGGAGCGGAACCGTCCGCCACCGAACCACGCGCCACCGGACCGTCTACCACCGAATCACCCGCCACCGAACCGTCCGCCGACCGGGCCGCCCGGCTTCGCACTGCCGTCCGGGAGACGGTCGGCGGGCTTCCGGCGGCCTTCTGGTGGCTCTGGACCGCGACCCTGATCAACCGGCTCGGTGGGTTCGTGGTCACCTTCCTCTCGCTGTACCTGACCATCGACCGCGGCTACTCGGCCGCCTACGCGGGCCTGGTCGCCGCACTCTTCGGCCTCGGCGGGGCGATCGCCGCCCTGCTCGGCGGCGTGCTGGCGGACCGGGTCGGGCGGCGGCCCACCCTGCTCGGCGCGCAGGTGCTGACCGCGCTCGCCACGGTGGCGCTCGGGTTCGCCGACGGGCAGCTGGTGATCGCCACCGTCGTCTTCCTGGTCGGGCTGAGCAACAACGCCGCCCGGCCGGCGATCTCCGCGATCGTCGCCGACGTGGTCCCGGCCGCCGACCGGGTGCGGGCGTTCTCCCTCAACTACTGGGCGGTCAACATCGGCTTCGCCGCCTCGGCGGCGGTGGCCGGGCTGCTCGCGGTCCACGGCTACCTGCTGCTCTTCCTGGCCGACGCGGCCACCACGCTGCTCTGCGCCGGCGTGGTCTTCGCCAGGGTCCCGGAGACCCGCCCGGCCGCGGTCGCCCCGGCCGGTGCCGGTGCCGGTGCCGCTGCCCCGCCGGTGGGCCTGGGCCGGGTCTTCCGGGACCGCCGCTTCATGGCGCTGGTCGGCCTGACCTTCCTGCTCGCCCTGGTCGTCCAGCAGGGCAGCACCACGCTGGCGGTGACCATGGGCCGGGCCGGCCTGAGCACCACCCAGTACGGGCTGGTGGTCAGCGTCAACGGCCTGCTGATCGTGCTGCTGCAGATCCCGGTCACCCGGCTGCTGCAGGGGCGGGACCGCGGCCCGCTGCTGCTGGTCGCGGGGCTGCTCACCGGGTGGGGCTTCGGCCTGACCACGCTGGCCGGCTCCTCGGCCCTGGCCTACGCCGGCACGGTGGTGATCTGGACCGTGGGCGAGATCGTCCAGGCGCCGACCTGCAACGGGATGGTGGCCGAACTCGCGCCGGCCGACGCCCGCGGCCGCTACCAGGGCGTGTACTCGCTGGCCTGGTCCGCGGCCTCCTTCCTCGGCCCGGCCGTCGGCGGCCTGCTGCTGGAGCACCCCGGGCACGGCACGCTCTGGTACGTCTGCGCCGTGCTGGGGATGGTCGCCGGGGGCGGGTACCTGGTGCTCGGGCGGCGGGTGGACGCGGCGCGCCGGCTCGCCGCCTGAGCCGCGGGCCCACCGCCCGAGCGGGGCGGGGCTACGGGGTGGCGGACCGGCCCTCGGTCGCGGTGGACTGCTCCTCAGCGGGGGCGGGCCGACCGTCGGCCGCGGCTCCGGCCCCGGCTCCGGACGCGGACCCGCCCTCCGCGGCGGGCTGGGCCAGGTGCTTGAAGGCCTCCAGGTTCCGGGTGGACTCGCCGCGCTTGGTCCGCCACTCCCACTCGCGCCGGATCGCCGAGGCGAAGCCCAGCTCCAGCAGCGTGTTGAAGGGCTCGTCGGCGTTCTCCAGCACGGTGCCGAGCAGCCGGTCCACGACCGGGCCGGTGAGCGCGGTCAGCGGCAGCCGGCCGGTCAGGTAGACGTCACCGAGCGGGTCCAGCGCGTAGGCGACGCCGGAGAGCTTGGTGTTGCGCTCCAGCAGCCAGCGGAAGACCGCCTCGTGGTTCTCGTCCGGGCGGCGGATCACGAAGGCGTTCACCGAGAGGGTGTGGTCACCGACCCGGAGCGCGCAGGTGGTGCTGAGCTTGCGGGTGCCGGGGAGGGTCGCCACCAGGGTGTACGGGTCGGCGACGGCCGGCTCCCAGCCGACCCCGGCCTCGTCGAGCGCGGCGGCGAGCAGGCCGAGGGCCTCGTCCTTGGTACGGGTAGCCATGACCGTGACGTTACCGGCTGGTACCCGCGCACCGCCGCCGACTCGACCGGATCGCGGAGTGCGGCCGAGCGATGACGACTGACAGATATCAGAATCTGTCAGTCGTCATCTGTCATCGGTCAGCCGTCCACCGTCGTTCGTCAGCCGTCATCCGCCAGCCGTCGTCCGTCGTCCGTCAGCGGCCCACCCACCCGAAGGCGCGCCCCCACACCGAGCACCCCGCCCCGGGCCTCACTGCTGGGTCAGCCGCCGCCGCGCCGTCGCCAGCCGCCCGGCCGGGCGGGCCAACGCCGCGCCGTAGACCTCCGCCGTGGCCGCCGCAGCAGCCTCCCAGCCGAAACCGGCCGCGTGCCGGGCCGCCGCCGCGCCCTGGCGCCGCACCTGCTCGGGAGCGGTGACGTAGGGCTCCAGCGCGCGGGCCCAGCTCTCCGGGTCGTGGCCGGGCACCAGCGTGCCGGTCACCCCGTCCCGCACCGCGACCGGCAGCCCGCCGACCGCCGCCGCCACCACCGGCGTCCCGCAGGCCTGCGCCTCCAGGGCGACCAGGCCGAAGGACTCGCTGTAGGAGGGCATCGCCAGCGCGGTCGCCGCCCGGTACCACTCGGCCAGCTCGGCCTGCCCGACCGCCGGGTGGAACCGCACCACGTCCCCGATGCCGAGCTGCGCGGCCAGCTTCTGCAGGCCCTGCGGCTTCGCCAGCCCGGTCCCGGACGGGCCGCCGACCACCGGCACCACCAGCTGCTCGCGCAGTTCACCACGCCCGGCCAGCAGCGCCGCGACCGCCTTGAGCAGCACTTCGGGACCCTTGAGCGGCTGTATCCGCCCGGCGAAGAGCAGCACCGCGGCCTCGGCGGGCAGCCCCAGCCGGGCCCGCGCGGCCCGCTGGTCGCCAGGCCGGAAGACGTCCAGGTTGACACCCGGGTGGACCACCGCGAGCTGGTCGCCGCGGGCGCCGTAGTGGCTGGCCAGCTCGCCGGCCTCGTCGGCGGTGTTGGCGATCAGCCGGTCGGCGGCCTCCACCACCTGGGTCTCGCCGATCACCCGCGCCGCGGGTTCGGGGGTGTCCCCCTCGGCCAGCGCGGCGTTCTTGACCTTGGCCATGGTGTGCATGGTGTGCACCAGCGGCACGCCCCAGCGCTCCGCGGCCAGCCAGCCGACCTGCCCGGAGAGCCAGTAGTGCGAGTGCACCAGGTCGTAGTGGCCGGGGCGGTGACCGGCCTCGGTGCGCAGCACCCCGTGCGTGAAGGCGCACAGCTGGGCCGGCAGGTCCTCCTTGATCAGGCCCTCGTACGGCCCGGCGGTGACGTGCCGGACCAGCACGCCGGGGGCCAGCTCCACGGCCGGCGGCAGGTCGGAGGAGGTGGCCCGGGTGAAGACCTCGACCTCGATGTTCAGCGCGGCCAGCCGCTTGGCCAGCTCGACGATGTAGACGTTCATGCCGCCCGCGTCGCCGGTGCCCGGCTGGTGGAGCGGGGAGGTGTGCACACTCAGCATCGCGATCCGGCGCGGTCGTCGGCCGCGTGCGGCGGCGAGGGCGTGCAGGCGCCCGCGGACCGGCATGGCCTGCCGGTCGCGCCGTACCGTCGACCCGGGGGGCTTGATCACCTGGCTGCGGCCTCTCTGGTCTGGTCTGAGCTGTCGGTCTGCTGGGCTGTCTCTGCTGGGCTGTCGGTCTGCCGCGCCGTCCGCCCGCGGGTTGTCGGTCCGCCGGCGGGGGCACGCGGTGCGGCGCCACCTGCGCGGCCGGTCGCACCAGGGGGAGACAACCCCTCCGGGGGCGCACGGCATTCCCGCCGCCCGGCCGAGGACCGGTCCGCCGCCCGGCCGAGGACCCGCCCGGGGGTCGGGCGGCCCCGCGTACCCTGCGGGCATGGCTGCTTCCTTCGACCCCGGCACGCTCGGGCACCCCGCGGCGCGCCGGACCCCGAAGGGCCCGGTCGGCGCCGTGACCCGCGGCACCACCAACACCAACCGGCTGCGCCGGATGGACCGCTGGATCGTGCACACCCTCGGGCCGCGGCTACGCGCCGCCACGCAGCCGCCGGTGGCGGTGGACCTCGGCTACGGCGCCGCGCCGTGGACCGCGGTGGAGCTGTCCCGCCGACTCCGGGCGGTCCGCCCGGACCTGCGGACGGTCGGCATCGAGATCGAACCGTCCCGGGTGACCGCCGCACTGCCCTACGCCGAGCCGCCCGCGCTCACCTTCCGGCGCGGCGGCTTCGAGGTACCGCTGGACGGCGGCTCCGCGCAGCTGATCCGCGCCGCCAACGTGCTGCGGCAGTACGACGAGGAGGCGGTGACCGCGGTCTGGGAGCGGCTGTGCGGGCGGCTGACCCCGGACGGCCTGCTCATCGAGGGTACCTGTGACGAGATCGGTCGCCGGCACGTCTGGGTGGCGCTGGGCCCGGAGGGTCCGCGCACCGTGACCTTCGCCGCTCGGCTGGCCGGCCTCGAACAGCCGTCGGACCTGGCCGAGCGGCTGCCGAAGGCGCTGATCCACCACAACGTGCCGGGCCGCCCGGTGCACGCCTTCCTCACCGACTTCGACCGGGCCTGGGCCGCGGCCGCGCCGTACGGGGCGTTCGGCGCCCGGCAGCGCTGGGTGGCGACCTGCACGGCGCTGGCCGAGCGGTGGCCGCTGGTGGACGCCCGGGGGCGGTGGCGGCAGGGCGAGGTGACCCTGCCCTGGTCGGCGCTGCGGCCCTGAGGCGCGGCCGAGCGGGACAGCGCTGCAGGACAACCCTTCGGGACAGCCCTGCGGGACGGCCTCGGGAGCCGCGGCGCACTTCACTCGAACGAGTTATCGAATAGCCCTGGCGGGTTGACGCACCATCAGTCCACTATGGGACGTGCACCAGGTGACACCCGCTCCTTGACTCATCCAGAGACAGCAGAGAGACAATTGAGCCCCGGTCGGGCTCGATCCGACGGGCGCACTCAGCCCCCGGCCGCCTGGCCCGGGCCGCCCGTGAGCTCCTCCCGCGCCCGCGCGAAGGCCTGGTAGGCCTCCGCCCCGAACAACACGAACCGCACCTCGAAGTCCGTCCCGCCGGCCTCGCCCCCGGCCGCCCCGCCCTCCAGCGCCGCCTGCACCGGATCCTCCGCCAGCACCTCGAGCACCGTCGACAGCGCGATCCGGGCCGCATCCGCCATCGGCCACCCGAAGATCCCGGCCGAGACGGCCGGGAAGGCCACGCTCCGGGCCCCCAGCTCCAGCACCGCCAACCGGAGCGACTCCCGATAACAGGAGGCCAGCTGCCCGGCCCGCAGCCCGTACTCCTCCGCCAGGTACACCGGACCGACGGTGTGCACCACGTGCCCGGCCGGCAGCCGCCCGGCCGTGGTCGCCACCGCCCGGCCGACCGGCAGCCCCTTGCCGTAGTGCGAGGCCCGCAGCCGGCGGCAGTCGGCCAGGATCTCGGGCCCGCCCGCCCGGTGGATCGCACCGTCGACCCCACCACCGCCCAGCAGCGAGGAGTTGGCCGCATTGACCACCACGTCCACGCGCTGCTCGGTGATGTCACCCTGAACCAACGTGATCTGCGTCACCGTCAACGCCTCCGTCCCGGCCGTGCCGTTGTCCGGCCCCGAACCGTTCACGCTAACGAGCAAGCCCGCCACCTGCGTGGCAATTCCCACATCCACGCCGAGCAGTCAGAGAAATCCCCGGAGATCACGTTATGGTCGCGAGAAGCTCCCTGACTCGCGGTGCCCCGCGGGCACTGCACGCGGACCGCAACCGTTACTCCGTCAGGGAAAGGGAGGAACCATCCGTGCCCGCATCGGGAGACGGGCCCGGGCTCGGCGCCGACAGCCGGTCCGGAGCCCCGGCAGCAGCCGGCCTGCGCCAGCGTGTGGCTGCCCCCTGCCCTGAGCCGACGGTCACCCCGCTGCTGGACGAGGGGCTGGCGGAGCTCAGCGGCCTGGGAGCCCTGCACGGTCTGGAAGGCTTGGAGGGCCTCGAGGGCCTCGATGCCCTGGACGACTTCAGCCGGCTCGGCGGCCTGGCCGCCCTGCCCACCCTCGCGAACGGCGAGACCGCGTCCCTCCCGCTGCCCGGCCCGCGCGGCACCACCCGCCCGGCGGTCGCGGACCCGGCCACCCCGCCGCTCAGGCTGCTGGTGATCACCAACGACACCACCGACACCCAGGTGATCGAGGAGCTGATCACCGCCAGCGGTACCCCGGTCGACCTCTCCTGGGCCCGCGGGCTGGAGCAGGCCGCCGGCCAGCTGACCCGGCGGCCCGCGATCCCCGGCCGCCGGCCCCGCACCCTGCCGGTCGACTTCAGCTGCGTGCTGCTCGACCTCGCCACGCCCACCGCCGGCGCCCCGGCCACCGACCTGTCCAAGACCGCCCTGCTCGGGACCGATCCGCTGGACGGGCTGCGCGAACTGCTGCGCCTGGCCCCGAACGCCGCGGTGGTGGTGCTGACCGACGCCGCCGACAGCCAGCTCGGCGCCGCCGCGGTGGCCGCCGGCGCCCAGGACTTCCTCACCAAGGACGACACCGACGGCCCGCTGCTGGCCCGCGCCCTGCGCTACGCGGTGGAGCGCAAGCGCGCCGACGAGTCCCAGCGCCGACTGGTCGAGGCCGAGCTGCGCGGCCAGGAGAACGCCCGGCTGCAGCGCCACCTGCTGCCCACCCCGCTGCTGGAGGGCGCCGAGCTCTCCTTCACCCGTCGCTACCGGCCCGGCCGCCGCCGCGCCCTGCTCGGCGGCGACTTCTACGACGCCGTCCGCACCGACGACGGCACCGTGCACGTGGTCATCGGGGACGTCTGCGGGCACGGCCCGGACGAGGCCGCGCTGGGCGTCGCACTGCGGATAGCGTGGCGCACCCTGGTCTTCGCCGGCCTGACCGGGCAGGCCCTGCTCACCACCCTGCAGCACGTGCTGGAGCACGAGCGGCGCAGCGACGAGATCTTCGCCACCCTCTGCATGCTGGTGATCACCCCGGGCGCGCCGCCGGACCGCGGCCCGCTCGGCCACCACCGCGCCGCCACCCGGCCCTCCGGCGAGCGCCCGGCCCCCGGGGTCGGCCAGCAGCCGCTGCCCTCCGACCGCCCCGGCCTGGAGTACGCGCAGCTCTACCTCGCCGGACACCCGGCGCCGCTACTGCTCTCCCCCGGGCGGCGCCCCGAGGTGGTCTCGTTCGACCACGCCGGCCCCGCGCTCGGCCTGCTCCCCTGCGACGCCACCGAGGCCGCGTGGCCGCCGCTCCACCTGGAGCTGCAGCCCGGCTGGAGCCTGCTGCTCTACACGGACGGGCTGATCGAGGGCCGGGTCGGCGCCGGGTCACGCCGGCTGGGCCAGGACGGCCTGATCAACCTGATCGGCGACCACCAGGCGAGCGGACTGACCCGCGGCCGCCTGGTGGACGGCGCCCTCGCCGAGGTCGAGGACCTCAACGGCGGGGCGCTCACCGACGACGTCGCCGTCCTGCTGCTGGAGCGCAACCAGCAGCCACCGCTGCTGGGCTGAGCCGGGCTGCCGGGTAGCCTGCCCGGCCTGCTCCACGGGCTTACCAGGGGCCGTAGGGCCCCATGTTCCGGCGGTCGTTCCCGCCGCGGCGACCACTGGTGATCGCCCGGATCGCCGGGCGGACGTCGACCATGTAGACGATCGCCGCGACCAGGCCGGCCAGCGTCAGGAAACTGCCGATGAAGTTGGCCCCGAAGAGCAGGTCGAACCCGAGCGCCAGCCCGAGCAGGATCAGCCAGAAGGTCTTGGTCTTCTTGTCCGTGGCCCGGTAGGCGTCCTCCCGGCGGATCGCTGCGTCCACGAAGGCGAAGCCTTTGAAGAGGATGATGCCGACCGACAGCCACCAGAACGGGTTCAGCAGGTTGATGTACGCGATGTAACCCACCCGGGTCTCCTCACACGAAGCCTCGCCGCCACCACACCGTGCCTACCCACGTGCGTGCCGGGTTCATCCATCCTGACACGCTGCGGCGTCCAACAGGGGATGAACGTCCCGGGCGCCCGCAGCGTGCCAGGGCCGGCGCACCCTCCCACGAGCACGCGGGCGCGCCGGCCAGGTCCTCGCCAGCCCTACTCCTGGCCGGCGGCCGGGGCCTTGCGGGCGCGAGTGGTCTTCTTGGCCTGCTTGGTGGCGGTCGGAGTCTCGCCCGCCGGCGCCGGCTCGGTCAGCGGCTCCACCTCGACCTCGACCTCCTCCACCAGCTCGGCGTCGACCGGGACGGACTCGGTCCGCTCCACCGTCACGTCCGCGGGCTCGGTGCGGCCCGGGAGGTTCTTCTCCACCACGTCCTTGCCGCGCTCGGCCAGCTCGTCGTAGGTCTCCTTGGCCTTGACCGCGAAGCCCGCGGCCCGCCCCACCTGCTGGAGCGCGAAGGACTGCGCCCGGTCCGGCAGCGCCTTCAGGTCGGTCGGCAGCGTGCTGACCGTGCCGACCAGCTTGGTCTGCGCCTCGTGCAGCCTCACCTGCGCCTCGTGCAACCGCGCGGTGGCCGCCTGCTGGGCCGCCTTCCGGTCCCCGGCCAGCGCCTCGAGCTGTCCGGGCACCTCGCGCAGCTTCCGGTAGGCCAGCTCACCGACGCCCGCGAGGGCGTACAGCGGCGTGGGGTCGGACAGCGTCCTGCGGATCTCGTTCCGGATCTCTTCGGTGCTGGGCATGCGCCCTTCCTCTCTCATCGATCGGCCCCGCTCGGCCCCGGCGTCGTACGGCCGTCCTCGACGGTCGCGCGGTTGTCCCGGACGAAGGCCTCGTACACCGCGAGCAGCGCGTGCTTCTGCTGCTCGCTGATGGCGGTGTCCGCGAAGATCGCCGCACGCAGGTCGGCCCCGCCCTCCGGACGCTCCTCCAGGATTCCGGCCTGCACGTAGAGCGTCTCCGCCGAGATCCGCAGCGCCTTGGCGATCTGCTGCAGGATCTCGGCACTGGGCCGGCGCAGCCCGCGCTCGATCTGGCTGAGGTAGGGGTTGGAGACCCCCGCCGCCTCGGCCAGCTGACGCAACGAGTACTGCGCGCTACGCCGCTGCTCGCGGATGTACTCACCCAGCGAGCCCACGTTCAGGGAAGCCATGCCCCCATGCTGCACCGCCCTGCTTGCAGTTGCAAGCAGGGCGGCTAGCAGCGGCCCGCCGCGGGGGGTGTGGCCCCGGTCAGCCGAACCCGCCGGGCTCCGGCTGACCGGGCTCGCCCGAGGTCCCTGGGCGCGCTGCGCTTGGCCCCGGCCGATCCGGCCGACCGGCACCTTGGGGTCGCAGTGCACCGCGAAGATCCGGCCGACCCCCGCCATCCCGCCGG
>NZ_JBNQTI010000156.1:0-22217 GCF_050325825.1 Kitasatospora sp. LaBMicrA B282 | reverse complement strand
CACCGCCACTACGACCCCACCACCGCCCGCTACCTCACCCCCGACCCCCTAGGCCTCACCCCCGCACCCAACCACACCACCTACGTCCACAACCCCCACACCTGGACCGACCCACTCGGACTCGCCCCGGAGGAGTGCAGTGGCGGTGCACCAAGGGGATACCCTTCACAGCCGGCATTTGGTGGAGAGACAGGCGGTCCATGGAAGGACCCTTATCATCCCGATGAGGTGCAGAGGCGGATCGATGCTGGCCAGCGTGCCTGGCAACAGATCCCGAGGGAAGTCCACAACACGGTAAACGGCATTGAAAGCGGGCGAGTCACCCAGCGGATCAACAGCAATGGGCCCGACTGGTTCAACGCAAATGGGAGAACAAACAGCCCTTGGTACAATGCGACCATCTTCACCGGCGTTGGCTCACCCACGACCCTGACCCGCGTGCTGGTGCGAAGCGACGGGGTCGTCGGCTACGTGCTCGGCCACAACTACAACAACGTAATTGAGTACGGGTATGCCAGGCTTCCCGGCCAGTACGTACCGAGACCAGAGTGATCCCGAAATGGACGGAACGAAATTGAAGGAATCTCTTGCCGCAGCAGGCCTCCTGGTCCTGGACGAATGCGTCGACCTGGATCGGCTCATTCCCCCCCTTGTCACCGGCCAGGCGCCCAGCTGTCCTCCCGAGGACGGCCGGACCGAATCCTTGGTGAACATCGATGACCCGCTGCTACTTGAGAAGGCCAATGCAGACTGGTACCGACTTTCGATCGAAGCAGGTCTTTTTTCGGAGGCCGATCGCCGATTTCTGGTCGCGCTCACCCCGGAGGAGGACGGCCCCTCACAGTGGATCTGCGTAGAATTGCAGGAAACCTGGGATATCATGGGGAAAGGTGCTTCGGGCCCTCTTGGCAGCGGGTACTGTCGTCCCGAATTCCGCATGCTATCGCTTGACGGGTCGGTGCTTGCCTGTGGCACCACCTGGGAGTCCGCAATCAGTACCTTCGTACTGAAATCACCACTCGAGTCGCAGGTCCTTCGCAAGTTCGCCGAATGGGTGGCGACCGGCGAGATCGGGCATCCAGCGGAGAGTGCTGCGGCACGTCGCTGGCTCGATCGCCGTTAGGGCACGCATTCACAGAGCCCGCCAACTGCGTAGCACCGAACCGTGCGCTCAATGGATCACTCTGTGCAGCTCGGAAGTACCATCCGACCACTGCCGGAACCCGCCGCTGTCCTACCCGTGCGGTGGAGCGTCGACGTCCATCGGGCCGATCGTGAGGGTGGTGGAGGTGACCATGATCGAGGAGTCGGAGCCCGCCGGGGCGTCCAGCATCGTGATGGGGGCCACCAGGGGCTGGGTCTCGTCCGGCGGGATGACCTGGACCTTGAGCGCGCGCGGGTAGCCCGCGGTGGCGCCCGGCTCCTTGGTGTCGAACCGGACGTAGGCGGCGCTCGCGGCCGACTTCGTCGGATCCGCGCTGCCCCGGGAGAGCGTCTGGGTGGTCACCTGGCCGTCGCCGCTCAGGGCGAACTGCGGGTTGCGCACGTCCTTCATGCCCAGCGGGTGACCGCTCTGGTCGAGCAGTTCCACGCCCGGGTAGCCGTGCAGGGTGCAGGTGCGGGCGGACTTGTTGATCAGCTCGATCGTGAAGTCGCCGGTCCCGGACGCCCCACCGTCCTGCGGGCCCATGATGACGTCGAGGCTGAGGTCACTGCTGTGGCACCGGTCGCCGGCGGGGGTGGCCGGGCCGGCGGGTGACTTCGTGCCCTGGGCGGGCGGCAGCGTGGTCACCGGGTGGGCGGTGGACGCTGCCGCCGCGGAGGCGGTGGGCGCGGCGGCGGGTGCCGCCGCGGGCGAGTCGGCGGGGCCGCAGGCGGTGAGCCCGAGCCCGGCCACCAGGGCGACCGTCACGGCTGTCGCGAGCTGACTGATGCGCATGAGTTCCCATTCCCCGGGCCGAGAAGACGTGGTCAACGCCTCTTACGCAGTCGGGTGCCCGCGCGGTTGGGTCAGTTGCGGTGCTGTGACGGCATCAGGACGGTGACGTGGCAGAGGAGAGCGAGAACCGACCCGGCAGCGCTCAGTACCAGACGGTGATCCGCCGCTCCGGCCCGTCCACCCGGATCCGACCGCCGCAGGGGAGGATCTGCTGGGGGTCGGTGTGCCCGAAGTCCACGTCGAACACCGCCATGGTGTCCGGCGCGTACTCGGCCAGCGCGCGCAGCACCGCCGCCCGCTGCTCGGCGCGGTACGCGGTCTTGGCCGCCGCGTCGTTCGGGCGGCTGAAGCTCCACGCCTTGGCGCGGGCCATCAGCAGGGCCGGGAACTGGCGCAGCAGGCCGCGTTCGCCGAGGTTGCGCAGGATCCGGTAGACCTCCTCGCCGCCCGGCAACTCCTCAGAGGTCTCCAGGAAGAGCACCTGCCCGGCGTACTCCTCGACCGGGCGGATCTCGCGGTCGGCCATCGCCATCCAGGCGAGGATCTCCAGGTTGCCGCCCCAGCCCGGCGCGTCGACCACCCGGTCCGGGTTGTGCCAGGTCCAGCCCTCGCCCGCCTCCAACGGCGGCTCGGCGTCGAGGACGCCGGGGGTGCCCCAGAACCCCTCCTCGTCACCGGTCAGGTCGGCCGGCTTCAGCTCGTACGGGCCGGAGCCGAGCAGGGCGGCGCGCAGCGAGTCCGTGCTGACGGGGTTGAGCGCGCCGCCGCGGCCCAGGTGGACCATGGTCGAGCCGCCGTGGTAGCTGACCATGCCCAGGTTGCGCAGGAAGAGCAGCAGGTTGGTGTTGTCGCTGTAGCCGAAGAAGGGCTTGGGGTTGGCCCGGATCAACTCCCGGTCCAGGTGCGGCAGCACGGTGATCTGGTCGTCGCCGCCGATGGTGGCCAGCACCGCCTTGATGGTGGGGTCGGCGAAGGCGGCGTGCAGGTCGGCGGCGCGCTCGGCCGGGGTGGCGCCCAGCTTGCCGGTGGTGGGGTACTCGACCGGCTCCAGCCCGAACTCCTCGCGCAGCCGGCGCAGTCCGAGCTCGTGCGGCTCCGGGAAGCTCGCCGGTCCGGCGAAGCCGGGCGAGAGGATCGCGACGCGGTCACCGGGGCGGGGCTTGGCGGGGTACACGGGTTGGGTCATGGGGCTGATCCTACGGACACGGAGATTCCCTTGGCCAGCAGGTTTCGACTCAGCCGAGCCGCTCCAACTCCTCGGCCCGCCGCAGGTCCTTGGGGCGCCCGACGGCGCGGCGCATGGCGATCAGGTCGGCGCGCGCGAGGTAGCGGATCACCGTCCCGTCCGCGCCGGGGGCGGTCAGCGCCCGGGCGACGAAGCCGGTGACGTCCAGGTCGCCCCAGGGCAGCGCCAGGGTGCAGCAGTCGCCGCTCGCCCGCGATGTCGTGAAGTCGACTTTCGGCAGCAGGAACGCCCCGGCCGTGCAGGGCAGTTCCCGTCCGTCGTCGTCGACCAGCCGGGCGCCCACGGCCGCGAAGGCGGCGGCCATCGCGCCGGCCCGCTCGGGGGCGCCGTCCCAGAGCAGGTCGAGGTCGCCGGTCAGCTCCTGGGAGCCGTGCAGGATCCCGGCCACCTGGCCGATCACCACCACCCGGGCGCCGTGCCGGTCGAGTTCGGCCAGCAGCCGCAGCGGGTCGAAGCCGATCGCGCTGTCGGTGGCGACGGTACCCAGCCGGTCGTCGGCGTCGTCGTGGGTGATCCCGGTGGCGGGCCGGTCCCGGACCAGCTCTGCGGTCCGCAGGACGGCACGGCGCAGCCGGTCCACGGGATCGGACGCGGGGAGCGGCATGGGCACGGACATGGGCACGGGCTCCTCGGGGTGACCGGACGGGAGGGTGACGAACCGATCGAGGAGATCACGCGTGCGTCCGCACCGTCCACCGGATAACCACCCCGGTCAGCCCGTCAGCCCGTCAGCCAGTCAGCCCGTCAGCCCGTCCAGCGTCCGGTCAGGAAGGTGAGCGCGATGACGACGGACAGCGGAGCGACGAGAGCGGTGTACGTCACGGTGAAGCGCGGCACCTTCCGCGCCCGGGCGGCCAGCAGGGTCCACAGCGGCCACCACAGCAGGGTGGCCCGGGGCACCGACATGTACCAGAACGAGGTGCCGAGCGCCGCCAGGTTGAGGGCGAGGTAGAGGCCCTCGGGCCACCGGCGCTGCTTCACCAGGACGGCCAGGACCGCCACGCCGACCAGCATGGCGAGCAGTTCGGCCTGGAACGCGGCCGCGAAGCTGAGGGGGTAGCCGTGGCCGAAGGCGGTGTGCCAGGTGTTCAGCCAGGCTTCCCAGGGCGTGTGGAACTCCCGGTGCCAGCCCCGCTGCTGGGCGTGGTCCCAGGCGGCCCAGTCGCCGGTGTGGGTGTGCAGGTACCAGAACAGGACGGCAACGGGTTGGGCGGGCAGCAGCAGCCACGGCAGCCGGCGCCAGCGCCGTCCCGGCGCCTCCGCCCGGACGGTGAGCAGGAAGTGCAGCGCGATGGCGGCGGCGAGGAACAGTCCGGTGACCCGCACGGAGGTGGCCAGGGCCGCCAGCACCGCGGCCACCGGCCAGTCGCGCCGCTGGGCGGCGAGCCAGGCGGGCAGCGCGAAGGCCAGGAAGAGCGCCTCGGAGTAGCCGATCGCCAGGAAGACCGCGCAGGGTGACAGCAGCAGGAACAGGACCGCGTGCGGCCCGGGATCCGTACCACCGTCGGGCAGCTGGTTCCTGGCGATCCGCGCCAGGGCGAGGACGACCACGCCACCGGAGACGAAGGAGACCAGCAGGCCGGCCGCGGTCCAGTTCGGGATCACCGTGTGGACCGCGCGCAGGCAGAGCGGGAAGCCCGGGAAGAAGGCCTCCCGGTTGTCCCAGCCCGCTTTCCAGGGTCCGGACCCGCCGGGGAAGTAGCCGGTGCGGGCGATGTCCAGGTAGAGGTTCCAGTCCCAGCGCTCGAAGGGCGAGAGCAGCGGGGCCGGATCGCGGGCGGAGCCGTCCCCGGGGAAGACCCAGCGCGCGCAGTAGGCGAGGGTCCAGATGCCCACCCGGGTGAGCAGGTACAGCCACAGCACCTCGCGGTCGCCCGGGGCCAGTCGGCGCACCCAGGGCACGGGTCCGGGCGCGGGTGGCGGCTGAGCGGTGAGCGGGCTTTCCAGCAGACCAGTCGACATGAGGCCTCCCGCCGGGTGAGCAGCTGTCTCCGGCGCACGGTACGAGCGCGCCGGACCGGCGTTCCGCAGCCGCACCAGGGGCCCGGCCCGAATTCACCTGACTGCCGCACAGGCACCGGGCCCCCGCGAACGACGCCGCACTGGCACCGGCATCGGCACCGGCCCCCGCGAACGCCGAAGCGCCGCCCCTCCGCTGGTGCGGGAGGGACGGCGCCTTGGGCTCAGTCGAGTCGTGCCGTCAGGATCCGGTGCTGCGTCAGTGCGCCATCACGGGGACGTCGGCCGCGGCGTCCGTGTCGGAGCCACCGACCACGTTGCTCTTGCCGCCGCCGTTCAGCAGCACCAGCGAGATCGCCGCCGAGACCAGCAGGAACCCGAAGGACCACCAGATCGCGGTGGCGAAGCCGTGCACCGCGGCCTCCGCCTTGACCAGCATCTGCGCCTTCGCCGGCGCGGTCTGCGCCAGCGCGTGCGCCTTGGCGAACGCCGTGGTCGCGCTGGTCGCCACGGTGCTCAGCGCCGCGGTGCCGATCGCTCCGCCGACCTGCTGCGAGGTGTTGACCATCGCGGAGGCGACACCGGCGTCGGTCGGGCGGACCCGGAAGGTCGCCAGGCTCATCGCCGGCATGAAGGCGGTGCCCATGCCGAGACCCATCAGGATCAGGCCCGGCAGCAGCAGCGCGTAGGAGGAGTCCACCTTGATCTGGGTGAAGATCAGCATGCCGGCCGCCGCGACCACGAAGCCGGGGCCCATCAGCCAGCGGGCCTGCACCCGGTTCATCAGGCGGGCGCCGATCTGGGTGGAGCCGGTGATCATGGCGGCCACCATCGGCAGGAAGGCGACACCGGTGGTGACCGGGGTGTAGCCGAGGATGGTCTGCATGTAGTAGGTCAGGAAGAGGAAGAGACCGAACATGCCGATCACGGCCAGGCCCAGGGCCAGGTAGGCACCGCCGCGGTTGCGGTCCATGACCACGCGCATCGGCAGCAGCGGGGCGCTGACCAGGTTCTCGACCACGACGAACGCGATCAGCAGCACGGCGGCCGCGATGAACAGACCGATGGTCACACCGGAGGTCCAGCCGTCCGTGGAGGCCTTGGTGAAGCCGTAGACCAGCGAGACCAGGCCGCTGGAGACCAGCAGCACGCCGGGGATGTCCAGCTTGTTGCGGTTGCGGGTGCCCTCCGGCTCCCGGATCACCATCACCGCGCCGAGGACCGCGACGATCGCGAACGGCACGTTGATCAGGAAGGTCCAGCGCCAGTTCAGGTACTCGGTGAGGACACCGCCGAGGATCAGACCGATGGCGCCACCGCCACCGGCGACCGCGCCGTAGATGCCGAAGGCCTTGGCGCGCTCCTTGGGCTCGGTGAACATCACCGTGAGCAGCGAGAGCGCGGCCGGCGCGAGCAGCGCACCGAAGATGCCCTGGAAGGCGCGGGCGCCGATCAGCATGCCGGTGCTCTGCGCGGCACCACCGATCGCCGAGGCGGTGGCGAAGCCGACCAGGCCGGTCATGAAGGTGCGGCGACGGCCCCACAGGTCGGAGATGCGGCCGCCGAAGAGCAGCAGGCCACCGAAGGCCAGCGCGTAGGCGGTGATCACCCACTGGCGGTTGGTGTCGCTGAAGCCGAGCGAGTGCTGGGCCGAGGGCAGGGCGATGTTCACGATGGTGGCGTCGAGCACCACCATCAGCTGGGCCAGGGCGATGAACCCGAGCGCCTGCCAGCGCCTGGGATCGGCCTGCGGAACGGTCTGAGACATGGGTGTACTCACCTAACGGCAGGAGTTGCTACACGGACTTGCTACACGGGCTCGCTGAGCGGGACATTGCCGAGCGATAAACAGCACTGCTGGTGACGCGGACGGGCGGGTCGGGACCTGTGGTGGGCACGTCCGCGTCGATGTCTGGGGGCCGGCCGGGACGAGGTCGGGGCCTGGCCGGAGGCTGCCGGTCGTCGGGGCCGGCTGGTCTCACGGGCGGTGGGATCGGTGATGCGGTGGGATCGGTGGAGCGGTGGGATCGGTCAAGCAGTGGGATCGGTGGAGCGGTGGGATCGGTGGAGCCTGGGATCGGTGGTGGTGCGGGTGGCTCAGGTCGGCGGGTCGGGCATGTGCCGCCGCAGGTCCTCCAGGGTGACCGGGCGGCCGGGGAGGACCGAGGGCGCGGGGGCCCGCAGTCCGTCCAGGAACAGGTGCAGGTGGCGCTGGACGAAGACGCCCTCCTCCAGCGAGTCGAGGCCGGGCAGCGGCCGGGTCAGCCGGGCCAGGGCGGTGAACAGGTCGCCCGGGCCGATGTCGGGCCGCACCGCACCGGCCACCATGGCCCGGTTCAGCAGCTGCTCGACCACCTGCTCCAGCTCCACCTTGATGGCGAAGAGCTCGTCGTCCCCGCGGAGCTCGAGGTGCTCGGTGACCAGCGCGCAGAGCGCCCCGATCCGCTCGTCGGTGGCCGCGAGCACGTAGTCGCGGATCGCCTCGAACGGGTCGCCCTCGTCCTCGAGCGCCTGCTGGGCCCGCTCCCGCACCCGCGAGAGCACCCGCAGGGCGACCTGGCGGAGCAGCGCGGCGCGGTCCGGGAAGTTGCGGTACAGGGTGGCGTTGCCGACCCCGGCCCGCTTGGCGATCTCGTCCAGCGGCACGTTGGCGCCCTCGACCGCGATCAGGTCACGGGCGGCGGTCAGGATGAGCTCCCGGTTGCGGGTGGCGTCCTTCCGGAGCCGGGGCGCCGCGGCGCGCAGACCGGCGGCGATGGCCGAGGTGCACACCCCGGCCGGCTTGGTCTTCATCACGGCGCTCCTTTCCGGGGACTCCATCCCCACTTCCTCGACTGTACTCCAAACGGGGAGAGGGTCCCCACATATTTCCGCCCGGAGCGCTCCATCCCGAATGTGAGGCAGCTCACCTCACTCGGTTGCCCGCGCTGACCAGCGGGAATCGACAGAGTGCAACCGAGCGCCGGGCGGGTCCGGATGGCCCGCCGCAGACTGGGCAGGAAGCCGGATTGTCCCGCTCCACCAGCGCACGAGGACGGTGAACAGAGTGAATCTCGCCAGATCGTCGAACCCTCCCCTCGATGCCGTGCCCCAGGCACCACCCACCGTGACCCCCCTGACCCAGTCGTCCGCCGAGGCCTACGTGGCCAGCACCTGCTTCAAGATCGGCCCTCCCGGCCGGGTCGGCGTCGAACTGGAATGGCTGGTCCACGACTCCTGTCACCCGCACACCGCCCCCGACCCCGACCGGGTGGACGCCGCACTCGACTCGCTGCGACTGCCCCCCGACCTCCCCCTCCTCCCGCACGGCTCCCGGCTCACCCGCGAACCCGGCGGCCAGGTCGAGCTCAGCTCCCCCGCCGCCGACGACCTGGCCGGCTGCGTGCAGCTCGCCCGGCTCGACCTCGCGGCACTGCGCACGGCCTTCGCGGCCCAGGGCCTCACCCTCGCCGGCTACGGCACCGAACCCCACGCACGTGAGCGCGAGGTGACGCTGCGTCAACCTCGCTATCTGGCCATGGAGGAGTTCTTCGGCCGCGCCGGGCCGTGGGGCAAGATCATGATGTGCACCACCGCGTCCACCCAGGTCTGCCTGGACGCGGGCACCGACGACTACGCGGGCACCGACCACACCGCCCAGGGCGGCGGCGGGAGTGACGGGAGTGACGGCACGGGCCCGGCCGGCCGGCTCGGCTTCCGGGCCCGCTGGGCGCTGGCCCACCGGCTCGGCCCGGTGCTGGTCGCCGCCTTCGCCAACTCCCCGCTGCTGGACGGGCGCCCCACCGGCTACCGGTCCACCCGCCAGGCCGTCTGGTCCCGGATGGACCCCAGCCGCACCCTGGCCCCCGCACTGGACGGCGACCCGCGCACCGCCTGGGCCCGCTACGTGCTGGACGCCGCGGTGCTCTGCGTGCGCCGCTCCGACGACCGGCCGTGGAACGCCCCCGCCGGGCTGACCTTCCGCGCCTGGCTGGACCGGCCGGAGCCCGAACGCCCCACCCTGGCCGACCTCGAGTACCACCTGACCACCCTCTTCCCGCCGGTCCGCCCGCGCGGCTACCTGGAGCTGCGGATGATCGACGCGCAGCCGGGCGACGGCTGGGTGGTGCCGGCCGCGCTCACCGCCGCGCTGTTCGCCGACCCCAAGGCCGCCGACGCCGCCTTCGAGGCGCTGGAGCCGCTGGCCGCCGCCACCGCGGAACCGGGGCCGCGCGGCCCGGCCTGGACCAGGGCCGCCACCCGCGGCATGGACGACCCGGTGCTGCGCCAGGCGGCGCTCGGCTGCTTCGCCGCCGCCGAGTCGGCCCTCGCCGACCAGCCCGCCGCCGCCAAGCTGCGCACCGCCCTGGCCGAGTTCGCCGACCGCTACCCCACCCGGGGCCGCTGCCCCGCCGACGACCTGCTGGAGGCGCCCGCCGCGCGCCGCCCCGCGCCCGAGGAGGACGCACCTTGCTGAACCCCGACCCGGCCCCGACCGCCCCCGCGATCCCCGAACTCGACGGCGAGCAGCTGCGCGAGGCGATCGCCGGCGAGCTGCAGGCCGCCCGGGACCGTACCCGGCTGCTCACCGACAGCGTGGACGACGGTGAACTGACCGCCCAGCACTCGCGGTTGATGTCCCCGCTGGTCTGGGACCTGGCGCACATCGGCAACCAGGAGGAGCTCTGGCTGCTGCGCAACGTCGGCGGCCGGGACCCGATGCACCCCGAGATCGACCCGCTCTACGACGCCTTCGAGCACCCGCGGGCCGCACGCCCCTCGCTGCCGCTGCTGCCGCCCGCCGAGGCCCGCCGCTACGCGCACGAGGTGCGCGGGCGGGTCTTCGACCTGCTCGGCGAGGTGAAACTGGCCGCCGGCCCGGACGCCGCCGCGCCGCTGCTCGCCGACGGCTTCGCCTTCGGCCTGATCGCCCAGCACGAACAGCAGCACGACGAGACGATGCTGATCACCCACCAGCTGCGCACCGGCGCCGCGGTGCTCACCGCCCCGACCCCCGCCCCGGCCCCGGGCTCCGCCCTGCCGGCCGAAGTGCTGGTCCCCGCCGGCCCGTTCACCATGGGCACCGACACCGAGCCCTGGGCACTGGACAACGAGCGCCCGGCCCACCTGGTCGACCTGCCCGGCTTCGCCATCGACACCGTGCCGGTCAGCAACGCCGCCTACCAGGCCTTCATGGCGGACGGCGGCTACGCCGAGCCGCGCTGGTGGACCGCCGAGGGCTGGGCGCACCGGATGACCGCCGGCCTGAGCGCGCCGCTGTTCTGGCAGCGGGAGGGCGGGCAGTGGCTGCGCCGCCGGTTCGGGCACCTGGAGCCGGTGCCGGCCGAGGAGCCGGTGCTGCACGTCACCTGGTACGAGGCGGACGCCTACGCCCGCTGGGCCGGGCGGCGGCTGCCGACCGAGGCCGAGTGGGAGAAGGCCGCCCGGCACGACCCGGCCACCGACCGCTCCCGCCGCTTCCCGTGGGGCGACGAGGCACCCGGACCGCAGCACGCCAACCTCGGCCAGCGCCACCTCCAGCCGGCCCCGGTCGGCAGCTACCCGGAGGGCGCCTCGCCGTACGGCGTGCGGCAGTTGATCGGCGACGTGTGGGAGTGGACGGCCAGCGACTTCACGCCCTACCCGGGGTTCCGGGCCTGGCCGTACCGGGAGTACTCGGAGGTCTTCTTCGCCGCCCCCGGGAAGCCTGCCGAGTACAAGGTGCTGCGCGGCGGCAGCTTCGCGGTCGCCCCGGTGGCCTGCCGCGGCACCTTCCGCAACTGGGACTACCCGATCCGGCGGCAGATCTTCGCCGGCTTCCGCACCGCCCGGGACCTCGTGGACGGTCGCTGATGTGCCGTCACCTCGCCTACCTGGGACCGACCACGAGCCCGGCCGAGATACTCCTGCGGCCCGCGTACGGGCTGTACCACCAGTCCTGGTCCCCGCGGCTGCAGCGGTACGGCACGGTCAACGCCGACGGCTTCGGCTTCGGCTGGTTCACCGCGGGCGACCCGGAACCCGCCCGCTACCGCCGCGCGGTGCCGATCTGGGCCGACGAGAACCTGCCCGACCTGGCCCGGGTGCTGCGCACCCACGCGCTGCTGGCGGCGGTCCGCTCGGCCACCGCCGGCACCGCGGCCGGCGCGGCGGCGGCCGCGCCCTACACCGGCGACGGCTGGCTGTTCAGCCACAACGGCGCGCTGCCCGGCTGGCCCGGCACGGCCGGGAAGATCGCCGAGCTGCTGGACCCGGCCGACCTGCTGGAGCTGGAGACCCGGGTCGACTCGGCGCTGGTCTGGGCCCTGCTGCGGCGCCGGCTGCGGGCCGGCCAGGAGGTGGGCGACGCGCTGGCCGCCACCGTGGCCGAGATCGTGCAGCACACCGACGCCCGGCTCAACCTGCTGGTCACCGACGGCCGGCAGATCGCGGCCACCACCTGGGGGGACACCCTCTTCCACCGCCTGGAGCTCGGCCGCAGCGTCCTGGTCGCCTCCGAACCCGGCGACGACGGCCCCGGCTGGACCCCGGTGCCCGAACGCTCCGTCCTGCTGGCCACCCCCGAAGCGGTGGTCGTCCGCCCGTTGGACCCCACCGCAGCACTCCGAGAGGACCGCGTCCGATGACCGCCTTCGAGCTCACCCGCCTGCTGCCCGGCGACCACTTCGCGCAGGCGCTGCGCGCCGACGTGCGGCACGGTCTGACCGCTCCCGCCAAGTCGCTGCCGCCCAAGTGGTTCTACGACAAGCGGGGCAGCGAGCTGTTCGAGGACATCACCCGCCTGCCCGAGTACTACCCGACCCGGGCCGAGCGGGCCATCCTCACCGCCCGCGCCACCGAGATCGCGCAGGCCACCAAGGCCCGGACCCTGGTCGAACTGGGTTCCGGCTCCTCGGAGAAGACCCGGCTGCTGCTGGACGCGCTGCGCACGCTCGGCACCCTGGACACCTACGTGCCGGTGGACGTCTCGGAGAGCGCGCTGCGCGAGGCCGGGCACGCGCTGGCCGCCGACTACCCCGAACTCGCCGTGCACGGCGTGGTCTCCGACTTCACCGCCAGCCTGGCACTGCCGCGCGCGGTGCACGGGCCCCGGCTGGTGGCCTTCCTCGGCGGCACCCTGGGCAACCTGCTGCCGGTCGAGCGCGCCGGCTTCCTCTCCGCGCTGCGCGCTGAACTCTCGCACGGTGACGCACTGTTGCTCGGCACCGACCTGGTCAAGGACCCGGCCGTGCTGGTCGCCGCCTACGACGACGCGGCCGGGGTGACCGCGGAGTTCAACAAGAACGTGCTCAACGTGCTGGACCGGGAGCTCCAGGCCGGCTTCGACCCGGACGACTTCGACCACGTCGCACTCTGGGACGCCGAGCAGGAGTGGATCGAGATGCGGCTGCGCTCCCGCCGGGCGCAGCGGGTGCCGATCCCGGCGCTCGGGCTGACGGTGGAGTTCGCCGCGGGCGAGGAGCTGCGCACCGAGGTGTCGGCGAAGTTCCGCCGGGAGCGGGTGGCCGAGGAACTGCACGCCGCCGGGTTCGCCCTGCGGCACTGGTGGACCGACCCCGAGGGGCGGTTCGGGCTGTCGCTGGCGGAGCCGGTGTAGCAGTCACCGCGTCACAGACCGACCCACCGGGGTCCGGGCCACTGGGCCTGTCCGGTGGATCTTGGCGGATCAGCGCGCGGCGTTGGGCGCCCGGCTGGGCGTGCCGGCGGATCGTCCTCGTACTGGACGTACTTGGATGATTCGCCGGTGCGTCCAGGCGGGATGCCCGGCGTCGCGCGCCCGGCAAGATCCGCCGGACAGGCCCGGGCTCGGGCCCCGGTGGCTTGTTGATGGAGGAGCGTGCGCGGGGGCTTGTCGAAGAAATGAATCGCTGCTTCACTTCTTGCCGTGGCCTACCGGAAGACGCCTGCCGTCCAAGCCCGCCTCGACGCCCAGCGCGCGGCGGTGCTCTGCGCCGCCACCGAGCTGCTCGCCGAACACGGCTACGCCGCCTGCTCGGTGGCGGCGGTCGCCGAGCGCGCCGGGATCGCCACCGGGACGATCTACCGCTCCTTCCCGAGCAAGGCCGAGCTGGTGGCCGAGGTGTTCGGCGCCGTGGTCGGGCGCGAAGTGGCCGCGGTGCGCGAGGCGGCCGCGTTCGCCGGTGACCTCCAGGCCCAGGTCGCCTCGGTGATCGGCACCTTCGCGGGCCGCGCGCTGGGCCACCCGCGCCTGGCCTACGCGCTGATCGCCGAGCCGGTGGACCCGGAGGTGGAGGCCGAGCGCCTGGTCTTCCGCCGGGCCTTCCGCGACGTCATCGCCGAGCGGATCGCCGAGGGCGTGGCGGCCGGCCGACTGCCCGAGCAGGACGCCGAGCTGACCGCCGCGCTGCTGGTCGGCGGGGTGGCCGAGGCCCTGGTCGGCCCGCTCTCCGACGGCGGCCGGGCCCCCGCCGACCTGGTCCCGGCCCTGATCACCTTCGCGCTGCGTGCCCTGGGCGGCACCCCCACCTGACGCCCCACCCCCACGAGCCCCGAACCGGAGCCGCACCATGAGCGACCTCGCCCTCACCGCAGCGGACGCCCGCGAGCAGAACGCCGAACGCCTGCTGCGGGTCTCCGCCAAGCACTCGCACGACCCGCTCACCGAGATCGACTGGGACGCCCCGATCGACCCCGACCTGTTCGCCCTGCCGCCGCACCGGGTCGCGCTCTACGGCACCCAGCTCTGGCACCGGCTGACCCCGCGGCAGCAAGCCCGGTTGAGCACCCATCAGCTGGCCAGCGTCACCTCGGCCGGCATCTGGTTCGAGCTGATCCTGATGAACGGCCTGGTCCGACACGTCTACGACGGCGACCTGACCACCCGGCACCTCCAGTACGCGCTGACCGAGGTGGCCGACGAGTGCCGCCACTCCACCATGTTCGCCAAGTACATCGTCAAGACCGGCTACCCGAGCGCCCGCCCGAGCAAGCGGGCGCACCGCCGCGGCAAGCTGCACCTGCTGCTCAACGACACCACGATGACCTTCGCCGGCGCCATCTTCGTCGAGGAGTTCACCGACGCGATGCAGCGCGAGATGATCCGCGACGAGAGCCTGCAGCCGCTGGCCCGCTCGGTCGCGAAGATCCACGTGATCGAGGAGGCCCGGCACATCGGCTACGCCAAGCCGGAGTTGGAGCGGCGCTGGGCCCGGATGAGTCCGGTGCGCCGGGCCGTGTTCCGCCAGGCGATCGGGGTGCTGGCGTACGAGGCGGTGCTGGAGTGCGTCAACCCGCGGATCTACGCGCTGGCCGGCCTGGACCCGGCACAGGCCCGGGCGATAGCCGAGGCCAACCCGCACTGGCGGCAGGCCAAGCTGGACTGGTCCCGCAAGGCGGTGGAGTTCTTCCGCGAGCTGGGCATCATCGACCGGCACAGCGAGGCGATCTGGCGGCGCGCCTCGCTGCTGGCCTGAGCTGCGGTCGGCATCCGAGTGAGCGGCCCGTCGGCTCCGGGTCAGCTCCCCGCCGGTTCCACCGCGAGCGGCTCCGGCGCGGCGTTGTTGAGCCGGGCCAGACCGCCGCGGGTGGCGACCAGCACCACCCGGTCGCCCGGCTTCAGCCCGCGGCTGCGGTCCGCGTACCCCCACTGGTAGCTGCTCGGCGAGCGGGCCAGCCGCACCGCGAGCACCCGCAGGCCACCGAGCGCCTCCAGGTCGTTGCGGCTCATCCCGACCAGTTCGCCGCCCTCCTCCGCGGTCAGCTCGGCGATCAGCAGCACGTGCCGGAAGACCGAGAGGGTGCCCAGCACTTCACGGCCCATCAGTGCGGCCCCGAAGGCCGGTGCGGCCAGGTAGGAGACCGAGCGGGAGGCCACGTTGTCCAGCGTCCGGTAGACGTGGCCGGCGAAGTCGTCGTCGAAGAGCCGCACCACCACCCGGACGTCCGCGCGCTCCGCCCTGGCCTCCAGCGCGGCCTCCAGGTTCGTCGCGTCGTCGCTGGTCACCGCGACCACCGCACGGGCGTGCCGGGCCCGGGCGGCGCGCAGCTGGTCGGCCAGCGGCCCGTCGCCGACCACCACCGGAATGCCGAGCGCCCGCATCGCCGCGATCCCACGGGCCTGCGGATCACGCTCCAACGCGGCCACCGGGACGCCGAGTTCCCGCATCAGGGTGGCCACCCGGGTGCCGACGTTGCCGAGCCCGACCACGATCACGTGCCCGCGCAGCCCGGCGCTGGGGCTGCGCGGCTGACCGCGCCGGCCGGCCGCGAGCAGGTCGACCACGATCGCGGTGAGCACCGGCACCAGCGCGATCCCGCAGAAGGTGATCACCACCTGGGCCAGCCGCTGCCAGGAGCCCCCGGTGCCGCCGGTCGGGTTGGCGGGCGTGTCCGGCTGGGCGGAGCCCGCCACGTCGAGCAGGGTGGTGTAGAGGGTCCAGCCGAAGCTGTGGTTGAAGTACCAGATGATGCCGGCCGAGGCGGCGACGGCCACGAAGGTGAAGGCCAGCACCAGCCGGATCCGCATGCCGGTGAAGAACCGCAGCCCGTCCAGGAACCGGTAGAGCAGCCGGAACCGCAGCGGCACCCGCAGCCGCGGCTCGGTGGGCAGGGTCTGCAGCACGGCCATCCCGTTGCCGCTCTCCACCGTGTTGGCGTACCGGACGCCGCCGACCTCGATCGGCCCGCCCTCGCCGAAGGCCTGGGCGAGGCGGATGAAGTCGCTGGAGGCCGGCTCGGTGTCCGGCAGCAGCCGCAGCTTGGTCAGGTCCTGCCGGTCGATCCGGTCGGCGGCCACGCACAGGTGACCGGCCTGCAGGTCGGCGTCGTAGGCGACGTAGAGGTACCGGTCGCCGACCTGCACCGAGTTGGGCCGGGCGAGCGCCCCGTTGGCGAAGGCGGGCGCGGCGGTGGCCGAGCCGGAGAGCGCGGCGCAGTTCTTCAGCAGCACCTGGATCTGTTCGCCCAGGCGCTGGTTGAACATCCGCAGCACGATCCGGATCTCCGGGTTGAGGCCCTGTGCGGTCAGCGCGGTGTGGATGTTGGCCTGGTCGTCGGCGTCCACCAGGGCGATCCCACGCGCCCGGCCGGCCCCCGCCGCCACCAGCGCCTCCTGACTCACCCCCGGGAACTCCAGCACCGCGACGACGCCCTGGATGCCCGCGATCCGCGGGGCGTGGTCGCGCATCCGGTCCGGCACGATGGCCACCACCGGGACCTCGTAGTGCTCGACCAGTTCCAGGATCAGACGGTGCGCCAGGGCGTTGGCCCCGCAGACGATGTAGTGGTCCCGCAGGTCCGCCTCGGGCGAGACGGTCGCATGTGGGAGAACCCCCCGAGCTACCTGTGTCATAGTCCGGATGGTAGTGCGATCTCGCTCCCGCCGGGCGTCGGCATGAGCAAGTTCAGAGGGTTCCGGACGGGAGTTGACGGCTGGTCGGCTGCGGCCGACCAGCCGTCGACTCCGCTCAGCGCAGGCCGTGCTCGCGCAGCGGGCCGACCTTCAGGCCCTCCTCGGCGCAGCGGTCGAGCAGGCGGGGCAGCGCGCCGAGGGTGGAGCGCCAGGCCTGCGGGGCCGAGGTGCAGTCCGAGTCGTGCAGCAGCACGGTGCCGCCGGCCAGCGGGGCCCGGGTCAGGGTGCGCAGCACCGAGTCGGGGGTGGCGCGGGAGGTCCAGTCCTGACCCCAGTGGGTCCAGAGCACCGGGCGCAGCCCGTTCTCCCGGGCCGCGTAGAGCGCGGCGGTGTTCAACACCCCGTAGGGCGGGCGGTAGTAGCGCGGCTCCTGGCCGGTGACCGAGGCGATCAGGTCGCGGGCCCGGGCCACGTCGTCCCGGGTCGCCTTCGGCGAGCGGATCAGCAGCGGGCGGTGCTCCCAGCCGTGCACGGCCACCTCGTGGCCCGCGGCGACCAGGTCGCGGCCCAGCTCGGGGGCCCGCTGCAGCATCCGGCCGAGCAGGAAGAAGGTCGCCTTGGTGCCGGTCTTCTCCAACTCCGCCAGGAAGAGCGGGGTGGAGGCCGGGTCCGGGCCGTCGTCGAAGGTGAGCGCGACGTGGCCGGGGTCGCCCGGACCGCTCAGCCTGGGCGCGAGCAGCGGGCGCAGCGCCCCCAGCGAGGTGAGCGCGGGCAGGCCGTGGCCGAGGGCCAGGGCACCCGCGGTCAGCGCCGCGGCACGAGTCGCCTTCACGAGGCCACCTCCAGGATCGGTGCGGGCAGGCCGCCGGCGAGGGCGGCCACCAGGTCGTCGGCGTCCGGGGCGGTGCGCCGGCGCGGCAGCCCGACCCCGGCGAGCGCCTCGACCAGCGCCTTGTCGAGCTGCTGCCCGTCGCGGACCCACACGGCCAGCCCGGCCTCGTCCAGCGCGGCGGCGTTGGTCACCCCGTGACCCGGCAGGCAACGGTAGCTGACCACCGGGACACCACTGGCCATCGCCTCCAGCGAGGTGAGCCCGCCGGCGTTCTGCACCACCACGTCGCTGGCCCGCAGCAGCGCGGGCATGTCCTCGACCCAGCCGAGCGCGACCCCGTTGCCGGTGGCGGCCAGCTTCTCGCGCAGCGCGGTGTTGTGGCCGCAGACGGTGACCGGGACGGCCACCTGGCCCGCGGCGATCTCCCGGTGGGTCTGCTCCACCTCGCCGACGCCCCAGGAGCCGGCGGTGATCAGCGCCACCGGGCGGTCGGCGGGCAGGCCGAACCGGGCCCGCTCGCGCTGCCGTTCGGCGGCCGAGCGGGCCGGGCGGAAGGCGGGGCCGACCAGCGGGGCGCAGATCTCCACCACCTGGGCGCCGTGCCGCTGCGCCTGGTCGGCGGCCACCGGGTCCAGCGCCAGGTGCAGGTCGACGCCGTCGGCGACCCAGAGCGGGTGCACCGACATGTCGGTCAGGAAGGTGGCCACCGGGACGTCCAGTTCGCCGCGCCTGCGCAGCCGGCCGAGCGCCTGGCTGGCCAGCGGGTAGGTGGAGACCACCGCGGCGGTGTCCGATCCGACCAGCTTGCGGGTGCGCCGGGCGGCGGCCTTGGCGAAGAGCGAGCGGACGAAGGAGCCCGAGCCCTGGTGCTTCTCCAGGCCGTGCAGCAGCCAGCCCCAGGCCCACGGGGCGATCTTCAGTTCCAGCGCGTAGCTGCCGCGCAGCAGGCGCCCGCAGCCCGGCGGCAGCAGGTCGAGGAAGTCGTGGCACTCGGCGTCGAAGCCGGCCGCGCGCAGCCGGCGGACCAGTTCGCGGGCGGCCCCGTCGTGCCCCGCCCCCACGCTCGCGGACACGACGGTGATCCGCGACAGTCTCGACCGCATCAGGCTCCTTCCAAGGGCGGGAGCCACCGCCGACGCGGCAGCCGCACCCGCCGCGACGTACTGCGTCTCACGGATGTGCTGGGACCACCGGGCCCGCGGCCCGGCGGTCCTCGGCCGCCGCGCACCCGCCGGACCGACGGGTACGGAACCAGTCCGGATCCGGTCCGGAACCGCTACGGACCGGCTCCGAGATCCCTGTCGGAGCCGGCCCAGCTCGGCGAGCCACCGGACCGGCCGGTCAGGCACGTGACGGTAGGCCGTGCAACGGGAGTCCACGTGACCGGTGGCCGGACGCCAGGTGTCCGGGGACCGAACTGCTGCCGGTCCTAACCGCTGCCGACCCGTACTCCACCGGGGTCGGCCACCCTTCTCCGCCCACCCGTCCCGGTGAACTGCCGCGCCACAGCATGGGCACCCCAAGCTGAAGCCTGGCTGAAGCAAGCTGAAGGGGTCTTCAGCAAAGTCTCAAGGCGGCCTGGGATCCTGGTCGACATGCGCGTACTGGTGGTGGAGGACGAGCGGCGGCTGGCCGCGGCGTTGCAGCGCGGTCTGCAGGCCGAGGGCATGACCGTCGACGTGGCCCACGACGGCCCGCAGGGCCTGTGGTTGGCGGGAGAGCACGACTACGACGTGATCGTGCTCGACATCATGCTGCCCGGGGTCAACGGCTACCGGGTGTGCGCGCGGCTGCGGGCGGCCGGCAACGACGCCGGGATCCTGATGCTCACCGCCAAGGACGGCGAGTACGACGAGGCCGAGGCGCTGGACACCGGCGCCGACGACTTCCTCTCCAAGCCGTTCTCCTACGTGGTGCTGGTGGCCAGGCTGCGCGCGCTGGCCCGCCGGACCGGCCGGCGCCGCCCGCAGTCCCTGGAGTTCGGCGACCTGGTGATCGACCCGGCCCGGCACAGCTGCACCCGCGGCGGGGTGGCGATCAAGCTGACCGCGCGGGAGTTCGCGGTGCTGGAGTGCCTGGCCCGGCGGGTCGGCGAGGTGGTGGCCAAGCGGGAGATCCTGGAGCAGGTCTGGGACAGCGCCTTCGAGGGCGATCCGAACGTGGTGGAGGTGCACGTCAGCGCGGTGCGGCGGAAGATCGACGCGCCGTTCGGGCGGGCGGCGCTGGAGACCGTGCGGGGCGCCGGGTACCGGCTGGCGGCCGACGGTGGCTGAGGCGTTCGCGGCCTCCGGCGTGGCGGGGGGCGGCTCGGCGGCCTCCGGCGCAGCGGGGGGCGGCTCGGCGGGAGGCCGGGCCGCGGGGGCGGCCACCCCCACGGAGGCCGCCACCCCCGCGCAGGCGGCGCGGCGCGGGCTGCGGCGACTGCGGCCGATGACCGTGCGGGCCCGGGCCACCCTGGGCGCCAGTGCGGTGGTCGCCATCGCGCTGGCCATCGCCTCGCTCTCGCTGCTCGGCCTGCTCGACGCCAACCTGCTGCACAACGCGGAGAGCGACGCCGAGGCGCAGGCCACCGCGGTCGCCCAGCTCGCCCAGGCCGGCCGGCTCGACCCGCTGCTGCCGCCGACCCACGGCGCCGACTTCCTGCAGGTGGTGAACGAGCAGGGCCAGGTGCTCACCGCCAGCCAGAACCTGACCGGCCGGCCGCCGGTGGTGGCCCGCCACGCCACCGTGCCGGGCACCGTGCTCAGCACCATGGACATCTCCGGCCTCGGCCAGGACCACCGCCAGCGCGTGGTGCAGGTCACCACCGAGACCGGCGGCGGGCTGGTCAGCGTCTACGCCGGCACCTCGCTGCGGGACGCCGACGCCGCCGACGAGACCACCGCGGCGGCGCTGGCGGTCGGCATGCCGCTGCTGCTGCTCACCGTGGCCTGGGTCACCTGGTGGGTGACCGGGCGGGCGCTGCGCCCGGTGGAGGCGATCCGGGCCGAGGTCGCCGAGATCAGCGACCGCGACCTGCACCGGCGGGTGCCGGTGCCGCAGACCCACGACGAGATCGCCCGGCTGGCGGTGACCATGAACGCCACCCTGGACCGCCTGGAGTCCTCCGGACACCGCCAGCGGCAGTTCATCGCGGACGCCTCGCACGAGCTGCGCAGCCCGATCGCGGTGCTGCGCACCCAGCTGGAGGTCGCGCTCGCGGTGCCCGACCCGGCGGCCCGCCCGGAGCTGATCACCGGCGCGCTGGAGGACACCGAGCGGCTCCAGCAACTGGCCGCCGACCTGCTGCTGCTGGCCCGGATCGACGCCGCCGAGCCGCACGCGACCACCCTGCTGGACCTCACCGAGCTGGTCCGCGAGGCGGTCCGGACCCGCCGCGGGGACCGGGTTCCGGTCGACACCGAGTTGGCCGAGGGCATCACGGTGGCCGGCAGCCGGCTCTGGCTGACCCGGGTGGTGACCAACCTGCTGGACAACGCCCAGCGGTTCGCGGAGCACTCGGTCCGGGTGCTGCTGCGGGTCGACGAGGCGGCCGGGCGGGCGGTGCTGGAGGTGGTCGACGACGGGCAGGGGATCCCGGTGGCCGACCGCGAGCGGATCTTCGAACGGTTCACCCGGCTCGACGACGCGCGCAGCCGCGACCACGGCGGCACCGGCCTGGGCCTGGCCATCGCCCGCGACCTCGCCCAGCACCACCGCGGCACCCTGACCGCCGAGGCCGCCGCACCGGACGCACCCGGCGCCCGCCTGGTCGCCCGCCTCCCGCTCGCCGGCCCGGCCCAGGGCTGAGCCCGGCCCGGACTCCGTTCCTCTCGCCACCCACCGTTCGCGGGTCGGTCTAGGATCCCGATGACGACGATCCGGCTGCGCCCGCGGCGAACTTCGGTCGGCGGTTTCCGTTATCGGCCGGTCCCGGGTGGGTCTCCCAGGGTGGACGGGTCGGTTGACGGAGAGGGTGGGCACGGGTGGACACGGTTGCGGACGAGAACGTGGTGCGCCGGGCGCGGGCCGGGGACGAGGACGCCCGCGAGGAACTGCTCGCCGGGCACCTGCCACTCGTCTACAACATCGTCGGCCGCGCCCTGGACGGCCACCCGGACACCGACGACGTCGTGCAGGAGACCATGCTCCGCGCGGTGGACGGCCTGCCCCAGCTGCGCGAGGAGGGCGCCTTCCGGTCCTGGCTGGTGGCGATCGCGCTGAACCAGGTGCGGCACCGCCACCGCGCCCAGCAGAGCGCCCGGTCCGCGCAGGCGGGCGGCCTGGAGGAGGCCCGCGAGCTCGCCGACCCGGCCGCCGACTTCGTGGGGCTGACCATCGTCCGGCTCGGCCTGTCCGGCCAGCGCCGCGAGGTCGCCGAGGCCACCCGCTGGCTGGACGGGGACGACCGGGACGTGCTCGCCCTGTGGTGGCAGGAGGCGGCCGGCGAGCTGACCCGCGCCGAACTGGCGGCCGCGCTGGAGCTGACGCCGCAGCACGCCGCGGTCAAGGTGCAGCGGGTGAAGGAGCGGCTGGACACCGCCCGGGTGGTGGTCCGGGCGCTGGCCGCCCGCCCCGGCTGCCCGGAGCTGGCCCGGCTCACCGCCGACTGGGACGGCACCCCCGGCGCGCTGTGGCGCAAGCGGATCGCCCGGCACGCCGGCGAGTGCCCGGGCTGCCAGGGGCAGTCCGGCGACCTGGTGCCGCCGGAGGGGCTGCTGGCCGGGCTGGCGCTGCTGCCGCTGCCCCGCGGGCTGCACCACCTGCGGCTGGCGGCGAGCCACTCGGCCGGCGGCCACCCGGCCGGCAGGCACCCGGCGGGCGGCCACTCCACCGGTAGTACCCCCACCACCGGCCACCCGGCCGCCAGTGCCCCCGCCACCGCCCACCCCGCCACCGCCCACCCCCAGCCCCCCGCCGCGCAGCACCAGGGCCCGGGCCACGGCGCCCGCCGCCGCTCCCCCGGGGGCGG
>NZ_JBNQTI010000155.1:0-22842 GCF_050325825.1 Kitasatospora sp. LaBMicrA B282 | reverse complement strand
GGGGGGGGAGGGGGGGGGGATGTTAGGAATTCACACCGTGTTAACCACCACCCCTCCGGTCCCGGCGCTGCGGGCCGGGCGGCTGAGCACCGTCGAGGCGCTCGCGGTCGGGCGCACCCCGCGCGCGGGCGGCGGCCGGCGGGTGCGGGGGCTGATCGGGCGGCTGCCGCTGCCGCGCCCGGTCGGACTGGGCCTGGGCACCCCGTTCGCCAGGCCCGGGCGGTCGGCCACCATGCTCGCCGCCGTGGTGCTCGGCACCGTCGGGGTGACCCTCGGGGTGGGCCTGACGGTCTCGTTGAACACGGTGGCGGCCGGGATGGAGCGGGACCGGCCCGGCGCGCTCTCGGTCACCGCGCTGCCCCCCTTCGGTCCGGCGAGCAACGGGCACCTGGCCCGGGCCGCCGACCTGCCCGCGGTCGACGCGAAGATCGCCGGCTACCCGGGCACCGCGCGCTACTTCCGCACCGACCGCTCGATGCTGAGCGTGGTCGACCTGGCCGGCCCGACCACCGTGGTCGGCTACGACGGTGACGCCGACTGGGGTTCCTACCAGATGGTCAGCGGCAGTTGGTTCCACCACCCGGGCGAGGCCGTGGTCCCCTCGGCCTTCCTCCAGGCCACCGGCAGCAAGGTCGGCGACACCATCCGGTTGACCGACGGCAGCGGACGCACCGCGCCGGTCCGGATCGTCGGCGAGGCCTTCGACACCGAGGACTCCGGCATGGTGATCCGTACCGAGCGCGCCTCGCTGGCGCCGCTGGTCGACCCGGTCGACCCGATGGGCGTCGACTACGAGATCGACCTGAAGCCCGGGACCGCCGTCGGCGACGCCCTGGGCGCGCTCGAAGCCCCGCTGGCGCCCTACGGCTTCGCCCCCGGCAGCTACCACCCGCTGGTCAACCCGACGGTGCTCGCGATGGACACGCTGGCCGCGATGCTCACCGCGATGCTGGTCGCCGTGGCCGGGCTCGGCATCCTCACCACCGTGCTGCTGGACACCCGGGAACGGGTCCACGACCTGGGCGTGTTCAAGGCCCTCGGGATGTCGCCGCGGCAGACCACCGCGATGGTGCTCACCTCGGTCAGCGGGATCGGTCTGCTCGCCGGCCTGATCGGCACCCCGCTGGGCGTGGCGCTGCACCACGCCATCCTGCCCGCGATGGGCCGCGCCGCCGGCACCCGGCTGCCCGCCGCCGACCTGGCGGTCTTCGACCCCGGCACGCTGGTCCCGCTGGTCCTCGGCGGTCTGCTGATCGCCACCGCCGGTGCCTGGCTCCCGGCCCGCTGGGCCGCCCGCACCCGGACCGCGGCGGCGCTGCGCACCGAGTAGTGCGCCGCGGGTGGGGCGGTCGGAGGTCTGCAGCCCCCCGATCGCCCGCCCGGGTCCGGTTCGCCCGGGCTGGGTTCGGCTCAGCTCAGCTCGGCTCAGCTCAGCCGGGTGTCGGCGTAGACGTCCATCGCGGCCTGCTGGTACTCGGCCAGCCCCTCGGCGATCCTGTCGAAGTTCGCCCGGAACTGCGGGTCGTCGACGTAGGTCCGGCCCAGCCCGTGGTAGGCGGCCGCGTTGGGCGTCCAGAACCGGCACACGCCCTGGTAGTGGGCCGCCACCTCGGCCTGCACCGCGGGGTCGGCCACCGGCGTGCCGGCCACCATGAACTCGGCGAACCGGATCATCTGCGCGGTCGCCTCCCGCTGCCACCGCTCGGTCTCCTCGGCGGTCATCGCCGCCACGGCCTGCCGGGACTGCTCCCAGGCCTTCGGCCACCGCCGCTGCACCTCGGCGTCGTCCTCGGAGTGGTCCCGCTCGAAGCCCTCGAACAGGTTCTCCGGTCGGTTGATCTGCGTCATCCTCGTCCTGCCGTCCTTCCGTTCCTCCAGTTCGGCGATGGTGCGGCCGACGGTCCGGGCCAGCGTGGCCAGCCGGTCCCGCTCGCCGAGCAGCCGCTGGTGGTGCTCCCGGAGCACCGCCACCTGGTCGACCTGGCTGTGCAGCACCGCCCGGATCTCGCGCAGCCCCAGGCCCAGTTCCCGCATCAGCAGCACCTGCTGCAACCGCAGCAGCTCCGCCTCCCCGTAGTACCGGTGTCCGTTGCTCGCGATCCCGGCCGGTGCCAGCAGGCCGATCTCGTCGTAGTGCCGCAAGGTCCGGGAGGTCACCCCGGACATCCGCGCGACCTCCGCGATCGACCAGCTCACCGTGGGCCTCCCATCGCCGGGGCCGGTCTCTCCGGCCCCACCGCAGACGGTAGAAGTTGACGCTGCGGCAACCGCAAGTGCAACCGCGGTCAGCTGCAGGCGGGTGCTCGGCGGTCAGTGCTCGGCGGGCGGGTGTTCGGCCGCTGTGGCGGCCCGGTCGAGGGCGGCGAGGTCCTGCGGCCAGGCCCGGCGCACCTGCTCCGCGACCCGCTCGGCGTAGTGGGTGAGCAGGTCCCGGTCGTCGAGCGGCGGTGCCAGGTCGAGGTGGTCCCACCAGACCCAGTGGTGCCACGGCTTCCGCCCGCCCCACGTGGTGCGCAGGGCGGTGAAGGCCGCCGGGTCGGTGACGTAGACGCCCCAGAACGGGCGCTGCTCGCTGCTGTCCGGGTCGGGCGCCACCCGCTGCCCGAGGCCGAGGCCGAACCGGACCGCGCCGTCCGGGGCCAGCCACTGCCGCCGCGACAGCAGCACCGCGACCTCGTCGTGCTCCTTGGTGCCCTTCGCCACGTACTCGAACGAGGTGACCACCAGGTCCCCGCCCAGCTCGCCGGCGAGCGCGCGCAGCGCGGCGGCGGTCGGCTGCGGGAGCCGGGCCAGCAACTGCCGGGCGGCCTGCCGGGCCGGCCGCAGCTCGGCGCCGTGGGCGAGCCAGAACCGGGCGGCGTCCTGGTCCACCGGCTCCAGGCCGAGCATCCGCTCCAGGGTGGCCAGGTAGTCGTGGGCCACCGCCCGGCCGCGGGCGGCCGCGCCCGGGGGCGGCTGCGGTGCGTCGGCGAGCGCCTGCCGCAGGTCCTCGGCGAGGGCGACCAGGCCCAGCGCCTTGAAGCGCCCGTCCGCGGGCTGGTCGCCGCGGCGGGTGAGGAAGACCAGCACCGGCTGCGGCAGGCCGGCGTGGTCGTCGGCCTGCCGGGTGGTCTGCCCGTCGCCCTCGGGCGCGTTGATCTTCAGCTCGACCACCAGCGTGCGGTCCGGCAGCGTCACGACGATGTCCGGGCGGCTGCTCGCCCGCACGACCTGGGTGCGGACCCGGGCCCGGAACAGCGGGCCGGCGTCGGGCGGCTCCGGCACCCCGCACCGCCGCAGCACGGCGGCCAGCACCGCCGGGCCCAGCCGGTGCGCCGCGCGCGGGTCCAGCAGCCAGGCGATCAGGCGTTCGTGGTCGAGCTCGACCTCGGAGCGCCCGATCACCTCCAGCGTGGTGGCCGGCCCGGGCAGCCACCGTCCGGCCCGTTGCAGCGCCGTCAACTCGCCTGCCAGTGCGGTCCAGTGCGTGGCCGCCTGGTCCGTCCTGGTCCCGTCGATCCTGCTCACCGGTACGCCTCCCGCCGACACGGAGTGGCGAGGCTAGCACCCGCAGCTATCGGAGCGGGAGATTCCAGGAGGCCGTCGAGCCACGGGCGCGGGGGTGCCGCCGGTGCGTCAGCCGTGCCCGGCCGCGTGCTCGGCTCGTCACGCCCCGCCCGCGCGCAGGGTGAGCAGCGTGATCTCGCTCGGCGCGAAGACCCGGAACGGCGGCCCCCAGAAGCCGGTGCCGCGGCTGGTGTAGAGCCGGGTCCGCTCCCCGTGGTGGCTCAGGCCGTGCACCACCGGCTGGTCCAGCCGGACGAGGAAGTTGAACGGCCAGATCTGGCCGCCGTGGGTGTGCCCGGATATCTGCAGGTCGATGCCGGCGGCAGCGGCTTGCGGGACGTACTTGGGCTGGTGCGCGACGAGCAGTACCGGTCGCTCCGGGTCCGCCCCCGCCAGCGCGCCGAGCAGGTTCGCGCGGTGTCCGGCGAGGCCGGAGGACTCCGCGGTCACGTCGTCCACGCCCGCGAGCACCAGGGCGTCCCCGCCGCGCTCCACCACGACGTGGCGGTTGTGCAGCGGCTCCCAGCCCAGGTCGGCCATCCGGTCCAGCCAGCCCTGCGCCTCGCTCGAGTACTCGTGGTTCCCCGTGACGTAGACCCTGGCCAGCTTGGCCCGGATCGCCCCGAGCGGCGCGGACTGCGCCCGGCGCTGGGTGGGGGTGCCGTCGGCGATATCGCCGGCGTGCACCACGACGTCCGCGTCCAGCACGTTGACGGCCTCGGTGACCCGTGCCGACCAGTCGGCCCGGTCGATCGGCCCGTAGTGGGTGTCGGCCAGCACCACGACCCGGGTCCCGTCCAGGCCACCGCCGAGCCGCGGCAGCCGGACGTCCAGTCGCTTCACCCGGGGCACCCGCATCGCCTCGTGGTGCCCCCAGGCCAGCAGCCCGGCCGAGACCACGGCGACGGCCGCGGCGACGGTCCTGGCCCGGTCGGTGCCGCCGACGTCGAGCCCGATCAGCACCAGGTCCACCAGACCGCCCAGCACCGACCAGGTGAACAGCACCCAGATCATCCCGAGGCTGGTGTCCGCGATGCGGGCCGCCCGGTCGTTCCGCCGTGGTCCGTGGCCGGCGACCATCAGGAAGGGGAAGGAGACCAGCCAGCCGACGAGGACGACGGTGCCGGCCAGGAAGACCGGGAACGGCCAGTCGACGCCGGCGGCGAGCAGCGTCCACCAGGGCGGCAGGCCCAGCACCAGGAGGATGAGGACGACCACGGCCAGCCGTCGGCGGATGGACCGCCGGGGCCGCGCCGCGCTCCCGCCCGCCCCGGCTGCCCCCGCTGCACCGGCCGCGGGCCGGGTGACGGCCGCGACGGTGCCGGACTCCGCACCGTCCGCCCGGGGCTCCGACTCCGACCTGATGGATTCGCTGTCCGTCACTGCGCCGCCCCTCGTCTCTGTTCTCCCCATCATCCGATATGCGCGGCCTGCCACCGGCGGGCCGGCAGGCCCCTGCCGAGTGCCGGGGCTCCCGGGACGGGTGATGAACAGGCTTGCAGCAAGTTTCCGCAAATCAACGCAAGGGCCTTGACGTGCCCTCGCGCAGGCGCGATCGTCATCGCCCGAGGCATCGTGCCGCCCGGGGTGCGCGATGCGTCAGGCAAGGCCGGCGCCCCCTTGCCGTCCCCCACCCAACCCCAGGGTGTCGACGTTGCCGCGGTGTACAGCCGGGTGCGCGCCGGCACCTTGCCCTGCCCAGGAGGCCGCCCTCCCATGAGCCCCAGCGGCATCAGCCCCATCGCGACGAGACGCCGGTCCGCCCGGCGCAGCGCCGGACTCCGCCGGACCGCCACGGTCGTGACCACCATCGCCCTGCTCGGCGGCGGCGGAGTCTCGCTCCCCGCCCGGGCGCTCGCCGCCACCCCGACGGCGGTCAGCCTGCCGGGCACGTTCGACTCGACGATCGGCTGCTCCGGCGACTGGCAGCCGGCCTGCGCCCAGGCGCAGCTGACCCTCCAGGCCGACGGCCGGTGGAAGACCTCGCTCGACCTGCCGGCCGGGAGCTACTCCTACAAGGTCGCCGTCAACGGCGGCTGGACCGAGAACTACGGCGCCGGCGGCGCGCCGGGCGGCGCCAACCTCGCCATGACCGTGCCGACCGGCGGCGAACAGGTCACCTTCGTCTACGACCCGGACACCCACGTCGTCACGGACGACTCGGCCATGCCGGTGGTGACCGCCGTCGGCGACTACCAGTCCGCGCTGGGCTGCGGCGCCACCTGGTCCCCCAGCTGCGCGACGACCACGATGACCGACCCCGCCGGCACCGGGGTCTACACCTACACCACCACCGCCATCCCGGCGGGGAACTGGAACACCAAGGCCACGCTCGGGCAGTCCTGGACCACCAACTACGGTGCCGGCGGCGCCGCCAACGGATCCAACATCCCGTTCACCGTGCCCGCCGACGGGGCGACCACGACGTTCTCCTACAACGCGGCCACCCACCTGACCACCGTGGTGAGCGGCAACGGACCCACCGCCCCGCTCGACACGCTGGGCGCCCTGTACACCGCGACCGCCACCACCTTCCGGATCTGGTCGCCGGACAGCGCCGACGTCACGGTCGGCATCGGCGGCACCAGCTACCCCATGACCCCGACGACGCTCAGCGGCTACACGAGCGTCTACCAGGCCGTCGTCACCGGGAACCTGCTGGACCAGACGTACCAGTTCGCCGTCAACGGCGTCGCCGTGCCCGACCCCTACGCGCAGATGGTCAACCCCGGTACCACCCAGGGCGTGGTCGTGGACACCGCCGCCGTCGCTCCCTCGAGCGGCAGTTGGGCACCCCGGCCGGCGCTGGTCAACCGCGAGGACGCGGTCGTGTACGAGCTCAGCACCCACGACTTCACGATCGATCCGAGCTCGGGGGTCGACCCGGCGAAGCGCGGCAAGTTCCTCGGCCTGGTCCAGACCGGCACGACCGACGGCGGGGTCAGCACCGGCATCGACCACCTCAAGCAACTCGGGGTCACCGCCGTGCAGTTGATGCCGTCCTTCGACTTCGGCAGCACGGTGCCGAACTGGGGCTACGACCCGGTGGACTACAACGTCCCGGAGGAGCAGTACTCGCAGTTCACCGCGCCGGAGGACCGGATCCGCGAGTTCAAGGACATGGTCAACGCGTTCCACCAGAACGGCATTCGCGTGATCATGGACGTGGTCTACAACCACACCTACACCAAGAGCGTGTTCGGCAACATCACCGGGAAGTACTACACGCCGACCGACCTGTCCGGCACCGGCGACTCGATCGACGACGGCAACCCGATGGTCAGCCGGATGATCCAGGACTCGCTCGAACACTGGGTGCGGGACTACGACGTCGACGGCTTCAGGTTCGACCTGGTCGGCGTCCACTACTACGCCAACGTGCTCGGCTGGGCGGACTACCTGCAGACCAGCTACCCCGACCGCGACCTCATGATGTACGGCGAGCCGTGGAACGGTGGGGCGAGCGACCCGAACGAGGCGCAGAAGGTCCGCTACGGCACCGTGCCGGCGCTGGCCCCGGTGCACTTCGGCGTCTTCAACGGCGTGTACCGCGACGCGATCCGCGGTGGCACCGACGACAACGTCATGGCGTACATGGGCGGTTCGGGCAACGCGTCGGCCATCGCCTTCGGGCTGACCGGTTCACCGACCGACACCGACAGCACCGCGACGCTGTCCGACCTCTGGAGCCCGGCCTTCGCCGACCGGCCCGAGCAGACCATGAACTACGTGTCGATCCACGACAACCTCAACCTCTACGACAAGATCACCTACTCGGGCGGGTCCGGCGGTGCTACCGGCACGGCCGGACGCATCGACCGCTTCGCCGTCGGCACCATCCTCGCCTCACAGGGCATCCCGGTCATCGCCGAGGGGGACGAGTTCCTCCGCTCCAAGGTGGTGAACGGCGACTACACCACCGCCATGAACTCCTACAACGCCCCGGACGCCGTCAACGCGATCCACTGGGGCGACATGATCACCAACGCGAACATCGTCGGCTACTACCGGGACGCCATCGCCCTGCGCAAGGCCACCGCCTCGCTGCGGCTGACGACCTGGTCCGCGGTCAAGAACCAGATGACGACGCAGATCAACGGCTCGGTGGTGACCGCCATGATCAGCTCCAACCCGGCCGCCCCCACCTCGTACGACACCGTCGTGGTCACCAACCCGACCGGCAGTCCCTACACCGTGACGCTGCCGGCCGGAACCTGGACCAAGGTGCTGGACAGCAACGGCGCCACGGCCACCGGTGACACCTCCTGCGACGCGCAGGCCGTGACCGTGTTCACCAGGAACTGACCTCGCCGGGGTGCGTGGGGGATCACGAGCAGGTGATCCCCCACGCACCGCCCGCCGTCGCCGCCGGCCGGCTGCGACCGGCTGCGACCGGTCAGGAGCGCCAGGACGCGTCGGTCACGATGGCCTTGAGCTGGTCCGGGCTGAGTGCCGGGGTGCCGGGTCGGGCCGTGTAGCCGTTCTCGCCGTTCCACTCGGAGATCGAGACGTGCCGGCCGTCCGGGGCGTACACGTCGGCCGTCCAGTGCAGGACCGGATCGGTCGCGGTCTTGCCGTTGCCGAAGCGGTTGGTGACCACGAGGGTGCCGTCGGGCAGCTTCTCGTGCACCTCCAGCGGGGTCGGCACATCGGCCTCGACGGACTTCTCCTCGTCCTGGCCGCGTGCCGACGGCGGCTCCACACCCACCTGCACCATGCTGGTGCGCCCGTCCAGCGTCACCGTGAGGTCCGCCTGGTCCGTGCCGGCGGGAGTGGCGGAGGTGGCCCCGGCCGGCAGCAGGGGCACCAGCTTGGCGCGCAGCTCGGCCGCGGTCGGGCCGGCTGCGCTCGGGCCGGCCGTGGGCGACGACGCGGCTGCCGGGGACGGTGGGGCTCCCTTGGTGGGGGCGTTCTTCAGCGGCGGCAGCGCCGCGAAGACCCGCTCCCAGGCCGGCGCGGTGAGGAACGCGGTGAGCTGTTCGGCGCTGAGCGGTGGGTTCTCCCGGTTCTTGACGGCCGGCTGCCCGTTGAACTCGATGACCGACACCCGGCGACCGTCGGGAGCCGCCCAGGTGGCGCGCCACTCCCGGCCGCCGGGAGTCTGCTGGGAGCGCAGCTTGTCGATCACCACCGCCGAACCGTCCGGCAGCGTGCTCCGGTCGCAGGAGTCCTGGGGCATGGTGAAACCGTCCATGCAGACGGCGCCCGCCTCGGGTGCCAGATCCGTCCGCTCGACGGTGTACTCGAAGATGCTCGCCCCGGAGCCGTCGTCGAACAGCAGCGTGCCGCCGGTCCCGTCCGCGTCCCCTGGCCGCGTCCCCTCGCCCGTGCCGCTCGCGGCCAGCACCGACACCTTCCCCGGCGGCAGCAGACTCGTGACCAGGGCGACCATCTCGTCCTTCGACAGCTTCGGCAGCTTCGCCGACACCGTGGCGCCGGGGCTGACGGCACCGGTCGCCTGGTGGCCCAGCGCCATGAAGCCGCCCGCCCCGACGAGCACCAGCGTCGCCAGACCGCCCGCCACCGCGGTGCGCCGCCGACGGCGCCAGCGGCGGCCGTGCGCCTCGGCGCCGACCGTGAGGCGGTGCGGCAGCACGTCGGGCGTCAGCTCGGCCGCGTCGCGAAGGGCGCGGGCGAAGTCGTCCTCGAACTCGTGGTCAGTTGGCATCGCGCAGCACCGCCTTGCGGGTGGAGGGGCTCGTTCCAGGGTTCCGGCGCACGGCCGCATCGAGTTCGTCGCCGAGCAGGGCCCGCATCCGGGCCAGCGCCCGGGTGCTGCGCGAGCGGACCGCGGTGGCGCTCAGCCGCAGCGCGGTCGCGGTCTCCTCGACGCTGCGGTCCTCCCAGAACCGCAGCACCAACACCGCCCGGTCCTGCGCCGGTATCTGGCCCAGCGCCCGCAGCAGCGTCAACCGCACCGCGGGGTCCGGGTCGTCGACGGCCACCTCGGGGAACTCGGCGGTGACCCGCTCCGAGGCACTGCGCCGCCGGCGGTAGGAGAGGAAGGTGTTGACCACGACGGTCTGCGCGTACCCGCTCGGGTTCTCGAGCCGCGAGATCCTGCGCCACTTCACGAAGATCCGGCCCAACGCCTCCTGCACGAGGTCCTCGGCGAGGTACGCGTCACCGCCGGTCAGCAGGAATGCGGTCCGCAGCAGCTGCCGCCCGCGGGAGGCGACGAAGTCCGGGAACTCCGGGAACTCCGGGAGGTCCGGAGACCGAGGTCCGGCCGGCGAGTCCGCATCCGATGATTCATCCATACCTTGGTAACGCCGATGCCCAGCGCTTTCGTGGCAGACCGCCCGGCGGCCGGCAGCCGCCGGGCGGCGTGCAGGGCCGCGCGCCGCACTGCTACGACGCGTCCGGCTCCTCCGCCAGGGCCTGGCGCGCCTTGCCGAGCACCTTCGCGCGGAACGGGTTCGCGGTGTCCAGCGCCTCGGCCACCGCCACCGCCTCCTGCAGCAACGCCAGGCGGGCCACCGGGAGTTCACGGAGCCGGGGCGCGCGACTCGCTTCCACCAGCACGTGGGCGAGCTTCGAGCCGTGGACGGCCGGACTGACCTGCGTCAGGACCCGGTACACCCACAGTGCATCCGGTCCGCGCAGCACCCGCAGGTTGGTGCTGAGCAGCTTCACCCTCGCGCGAAGCACGGCGTCCTGGTTCACGGCGGCGTCCTGGTTCATCGATCCCCCTCATCCCGCACTCCCGGGGCACCCCCGCCGGCGGCGGGCAGCACGACGTACCTGCCGGGAGCTGAGGACAGCCACCGGCAGGTCGGTCGAGGGAGTGGATGCCGTCGAGTCTGCGGCTCGCGGGGACGCGCGGACAAGGGTGGTGTTGCGTGCTCTCGGTCCTACCGCAGCCGCCTTTGACCAGGCATGATGGAGTCGACACTCTGCCGGTGGTGACAGACCCGGTAGCCGCCCGCGGTCCGCGGGGACGGCTGGACGAGGGTCAGGCGCTCTTCCCGCCATCGACAGTTCAGTGGACGGTGCAACCAAAAGCGCTCGCGGTCACGTTCATTGGGCTGTAGCCGGCGTGCGGCACTCCCGCTCCGTTCGCGGACCGGGGCCGCAAGGAATTGGCTCACAGCGGCTTGGAAAAGCGCGTACCGGAACGTGTCGAGCCCGCTCGATCGAGCGGCAGCAATTCCTTTCACCCTGACGCCCGTGGATTCCCGCGCCCAAAAGGCGGGCGGGCGATGTCAGCGCCCAGCAGAAGCCGAGAGGCGATGCCTGTGTTCGATTCCATGTCCCATGCCCTTCCGTCCGTTCGTCCCGCGCTCGCCGCGGCCGCACCACCCGTGCTCGTCGGAAACCTCCTCGGCGCCGAGGAGCGCATCCGGGTGGCCGGGTTCTTCCCCGGCCTGGGCAGCCGGGGCTTCTACCGGAGCCTCGGTCGGCAGTTCTTCGACTCCGGTGTCCCCACGGTCACCGTCATCTACCGCGAAGCCGCCCGCGCGCTCGGCTTACCCCTCCGTCCCGAGCTGCTGCTCCCGGACCCTGAGCACCTTCCGGCGGGCACGATGGAGCGTCAGGGCTTCATCGGGGCCTCCCTCCTGGTGCACAGCCTCGTCCTGGACGCCCACCTCCGCGACCGGATCGCGAGGATCGGGGCCCCGGTCGACTTCGTCGCCTACACCGGCGAGAGCTTCGGCGTCCTGACGGCCGCGGTGGCGAGCGGCTCCCTCTCCGTCTTCGACGGCGTCAGGATCGCCCAGGCCTTCACACCGCTGATGCTCCGGGCCGCCGGCGGGGAGCCGTACCACGTGGTCGCCGTGAAGGCGCAGAGCCCCGGCGCCCTCGCCGAGCTCCTGGACGGCGTGCGAAGGGCCTTTCCGCTCACCGACGTCGAGGTGCACAAGACCTACGCGCCGACGCAGGCGAACCTCTACGTCCGCCCCGGGGCCAAGCCCGCGTTCGACGCCTTGGTCGCCTCCGTCGTGGGCGCGACCAGCTGGGAACTGAAGGAACCGACCGTCTTCCTCGCCCACTCCGCCCGGATGCGTCCCGCCCGGGAGGCCCTGGAGCGGTTCATCGACGGCCACCGGATCCACTTCGACAGCCCGCAGGTCCCGGTGGTGTCGAACCACGACGCGTCCCTGCTGACCACGGCGTCCGCCGTCCGCCAGGGCGTGCTGGCGATGACGGACCGGGTCATGGCCTCGCGCGACACCTGCGAGAGCCTGAACGGCCTCGACGCGGACCTGGTGGTGGAGCTGGGGCTGGGGGAGAAGTCCGTCAGGCTCCTGCGGGACAACGGTGTCGCCGCCCCCGTCACGGCCTACACGGGAAGCCGTGCGGACACCACCAGGCTGCTGAGCGCCGTCAACGTGATGAGCGCCCTGACCTCCCGGCTGGTGGAGCTGTACGGCTCGGCGGAGGAGCTGACGCGCGAGGACTACCAGCTCCTGCACGAGCTGTTCCGCCTCGCCGCCGAGGACGACTTCTGTGACGACTACTTCTCCCGTGCCCTCGGGCGCGTCATCACCGCGGAGATGGCGCGCCCGGTCCGGCAGGGGTCGCCCGCGTTCTACCGGTTCCTGGAGGTCTTCCAGCGCACCCGCAGCCACCGCGAGCACCTCGCCGTCGACCAGGGCGAACTCGCCGTCAGGGCGCGGCTGAAGAAGTGGATCACCGCGGAGGACCCCGCGCTGGTGGGCCAGGCCTATCTGGAAGTCACCGTGCGGGACGCGGCCGGCGACACCTGCGCCCGGACGCTGCCCACCACCCGCCCGGAGGTCGTCGTCTTCCACTTCGGTGGACCGTGCGACCTCGACGACCAGGCGCTGGCCCGCAGGACCCGGACGCTGCTGGACAGCCGGCCGGCTCCGGACGGGATCGACGACCGGCTGCTCGTCGACCGGCTGCTCGACGACCGGATGCTGGCAGGCCTGGACCCCGACGGCGACCTCGACCCGGCGGGACGCCGCATCGTCTACCAGTACCTGCTGTTCGGCGCCCTCGCCCGGCACCGGCCCGCCCTGTTCGCGCAGAGCGACCACTACCTCGAAGGCGGCGACGTCCCGGGCTGGCTGGCGGCCCTGGCCGTCTCCGGCGCCGTCTCCCTGGCGGACGCGGTCACCCTGGGCACCGAGCGGGCGGGCAGGGACGTGACGGAACCGATCCTGAAGAGCCTCACCATCGCCGGGATCCCCCTGCTCTCCCCCGCGGGCGTGCCGATCCGTTCCCGGAGGGAGCTGGAGGCCACCACCCGTGCCGTGCTCCGGCACGGCGCCCTGGAGACCCGGGTACGGCCGATCCGCCTCAACGGCAACTGCCAGGTGGTGGCCCTCGGTTCGCAGCCGACCGCGACCGACCTGGACGCCGGACCGTTCGCCACCCACATCGTCGCCGTCACCGAGCCGGCCGAGGCCTGGCGGAAGCGGGTGAACCTCCCCCTCGACGAGTTCGAGTACGCCTGCGTCCTCGCCCTGACCGGGGAGAACGAGCGCGTCCTGGCCACCGCCCGCAGCCGCCGGGTCCTCTCCAGCACGGTCTACTCCTACATCGGCATGGAGGAGACGGTCCTCGGCTTCGGTCAGGGCGGCAGCGAGTCCATGACCGTCTTCGTCCGGAAGGAGGGGGAGGAGCACGTCACGGTCCGGAAGGTGCTCAGCGAGGCGCTGACGACCGCGCGGTGGGACCCGGAGGGGCAGGGCGTGATGCTCCCGCCCTTCGCCAAGGCCAGGCGGCAGGCCGAGTTCCTGCAGTCGCTGCCCGCAGCGGTGCGCGGCTACTTCCCCGAGGTCTTCTCCGTCCTGGAGCGCGAGGCCCTCGTTCCGTACCACCTGCGCTTCGGCGACCGCAGCGTCGCCCGGGAGGTCATCTACGAGATGAGCTACCTCGTGGGTGAGGAGGTCAGCCGGTTCGTCGAGAAGCACGTCCCGCCGGCCGCCGTGATCGCCCGGCTCTACGAGCAGATCATCCGGGTGCTGAACGACGAGGTGCACAGCACGGGCCGGGTACCGGCACCGGGCGGGACACTCGAGACCTCCTACTTCAGGAAGATCGAGGACCGCCTGGAGCTGTGCCGGCGTACGGCGCCGCGCACCTTCGGCCCGCAGCTCCTCGACACCGACCGGATCCTCGTCAACGGCGTCTCCTACCTCAACCACGCGGCCCTGCTGGCGCGGTTCCGGGGCAACCCGGAGTTCGCCCGGATCCTCGAACCCGCCTTCCACTCCCTGGTCGTGGGCGACACGAACACCGAGAACATAAAGATCACCGACACCGGACCGCTGCACAACGCCCAGCGACTGATCGAGTCCGGGGCACCGCAGGAGGACGTCGACGCGGCGCTGGCGGCCATCACCCCCGCCGCGCTGGGGATCAGGTTCCTCGACCCCCGGGCCATCGGCTTCAGGAGCGAGGGCAAGGACACCCGCGACGACCCGATGTACGACAACAAGCCGTGGCACAACTCCATCGGCCACTACGACGAGCTCCACCACGAGCAGTTCACCATGAGCGTCGACGCCGGCGAGGGCAGGACCCCCAGCATCGACATCGCGTTCCGGAGCGGCAACCCGTACCAACGGGCGTACCGGGTGCGGGACGTGAGCGTGGCCGGGGGCGGCGTCGGCACCGCGGCGGCCCAGGGCATGGGGGACATGGCGGGCATGGAGGACTACTTCGCCCCCGTCATGACGGCCGCGCTGGGGCTGGACGACCCCGAGTCGCGCTACCTGCGGGACGACCCGTACTGGCTGATCCGGTTCGTGTTCATGATGGGCCAGCACTTCACGGCCATGCCGCCCTTCCACTTCCAGCAGGAGCTGGACGGCACCCTCGTGGACTCCTACCAGACCCAGCGCCGCCCGGTCGCGATCTACTGCGAGGGCGTCAAGTGGCTGAACTGGGCGCTGCAGCTGCTGGAAGGGGACCGGACGGAGTTCCTGGGCCTCGCGGTACCCCCGCTGCCCCACCCGAACGACTGAGGCACGCGACCACCACCAACGACATCGGAGGATCGAAACCCATGAACGCCGTTCCGCGCTCCCTCCCCATCTCCGGGCTGAACGACATGTCCAACGAGTCCCGGATGATCGCGACCCCGTGGAGCCGGGTGCTCCGCGGCATCGGCCTCGGCCAGTACCCCGTCGACTACGACCCGACCCTCGCCGGCCACATCCGCGACGCGTTCGACCGCCTGGCGGCGAAGGTGGCGCCGTCCGACGGCTACACCCTGTTCTGCCGCGCGATGGCGGACTTCACGCTGAAGGTCGCCGAGCCGGGCCGCGACCGCGCCTGGCTGGAACCGGCCGTGGGGCCGCTGCTGGAGGCCGTCCGGGCCGTGCCCAACCCCTACTACCGGGCCATGGCCGGCAGCATCCTCATGGACGCCTTCGCCAAGCTCGAGCTCGACCTGTCGCTGCTGGTCAACGCCGCGGTGGACTTCCCGGCCGAGGTCCTCGGCATGCTCGACGAGATCGCCCCGGACCAGATCAAGGACGAGAACCAGGGGCGGCACGGAGCGTACGAGCGGGCCAACGCCTGCTCCACGGTCTTCCTCGCGCTGGGCCAGCTGGGCCTGCGGGACCGCCTGGTCACCGCAGAGCGCAACCACGTCATCGAGGCGCTGGACCTGCTGGACGGCTTCCCCGTCCCCTACTTCTGCGGGCGCGTCGGCGGGATGCTGCTGTCGGTGATCGCGCTGCTCGGCTACACCGAGCACATCTTCGACGGTGACCGCGACTACATGCAGGAAGTCCTCGAGTTCCTGACGCGGGCCGACGAGATCGGCAACTGGCCGGCCTTCCACAACGACATACCGCTCCCCTGGAAGAAGGCCTACCCCCTGCTGACGATGCTCAACGCCGTCGCCATGTGCGGCAGGGCGGAGTACCTGAAGCGGCCGATCGACGCCCTGGCCGAGGCCAGGAACCTGCTGGGCCGGATCCCCTGGAACACCCGGGTGCACATGGCGCAGTACTACGTCATCGCCCTGCACAACCTGGGGCGCCTGGCCGACCAACTGCCCGACCTGGACGCCTTCCTGCAGGACGTCGCGGCGGTCCTGGACATCGTCGACCCCGGGGAGAACTACGCACCCAGGGGCAACGCCTACCCCTACATCATCGAGACGATGATGATGACCGGCCGGATGGACCTGGTGCCGGACGCGGCGCTGGAGCGGATGGCCGACTCGTTCCCCGACCTCGACAGCAACCACCACAACCGGGCGAACCGCGCGTTCCCGTTCAGCTACGCCCTCAACGTCCTCGGAGAGATCGGCGCCGCCGAGCTGATCTTCGCCCCACGGGACCGCTACGAGGGCCGCTCGGCCATCGCCTGGGTCGTCGACAACCTGTCCGAGGGCGCCAGGGAGGAGGGCGATCGAGTCTCGATGATCGACAACTGCCTGCTCGGCTACGCCCTGCGGATGCGCGGCGCCGCCGCGGGGGAGACCGAGCTGTTCGAGGGCTTCGTCTTCCCCTTCGCGCGCTGAACCAGCCCCGGACGAACGACGAAGGACCCGACCGCACTGCGGTCGGGTCCTTCGTCGTTCGTCCGGGGCTACTCGCCGCTCGGCCGGAAGGCGGTACTGCCCGAGCTGCCGCCGGTGGTCGGCCGGGGGCGGGTGGTCGGGGTGGGGCGACCGTAACGCTTTGGGTTGGTGGGCCGGTTGCGGCGGGGCCGCTCGATGACCGGGTCGGGGATCGTGACGGGCACACCGGTGGGGACGCGGGCACCGGTGATCCGGGCCAGCTCCCCGTCGCCGGCCCGGACCTCGGTGGTGACGTGGGTGATGCCGGCTGCGGTCATCATCCGGGCCGTTCCCCGCCGCTGGTTGGGGAGGACCAGGGTGACGACGGTGCCGGACTCGCCGGCCCGGGCGGTGCGTCCGCTGCGGTGCAGGTAGTCCTTGTGGTCGGCGGGCGGGTCCAGGTTGACGACCAGGTCGAGGCCGTCGACGTGGATGCCCCGGGCGGCGACGTCGGTCGCGACGAGCGCGGCCACCTGGCCGCCGCGGAACTGCTCCAGGGTCCGGGTGCGCTGCGGCTGGGACTTGTCCCCGTGCAGGGCCGCGGCCTTCACGCCGTTCGCGAGCAGCGTCTCGACCAGGCGGTCCGCGCCGCTCTTGGTGTCGATGAACATGATCACCCTGCCGTCGCGGGCGGCGATGTGGGCGATCGTGGCGTCCTTGTCGGCCGTCCGCACGTGCAGCACGTGGTGCTCCATCGTGCTGACCGCTCCCGCGGACGGATCCACCGAGTGCGTGACCGGGTCCTTCAGGAAGCGCCGCACCAGACCGTCGACGTTGCGGTCCAAGGTGGCGGAGAACAGCAACGTCTGGCCGCCCTCGGCGACCTGTTCGAGGAGTGCGGTGACCTCGGGCAGGAAGCCCATGTCGGCCATCTGGTCGGCCTCGTCGAGGACGGTGATGCCGACCCGGTCCAGGCGGCAGAGCCGGCGCTCGACCAGGTCCCCGAGCCGACCGGGTGTGGCCACCACGATCTCCGCCCCGCGGTTCAGCACCTGTGCCTGGCGCCGGACCGGCACCCCGCCGACCACGGTGGCGATCCGCAGCCGCGTCGCGTGGGCGTACGGGGTGAGGGCCTCGGTGACCTGCTGCGCAAGCTCACGGGTGGGGACCAGGACCAGCCCGAGCGGACACCGCGGCTCGGCCTGCTGCCCGGCGGTGCGGGCCAGCACGGCGAGCCCGAACGAGAGCGTCTTGCCGGAGCCGGTGCGACCCCGTCCCAGGACGTCGCGGCCGGCCAGCGAGTTCGGCAGCGTGGCGGCCTGGATCGGGAAGGGAGTGGCGATGCCCCGCCGCGCCAGGACCCTGAGCAGTTCCCCCGGCATGTCCAGCTCGTCGAAGGAACTGACGGCGGGCAGCGCCGGCACGGTGGTCACCGGCACCGCGAACTCCTGCCGCGAGGCGTACCCCGCGCTGCCGCCCGGCGTGGACCGGGAACCGGTGCGTCGGCGCGGAGGATGGCTGGAACGGTTCATGCGGGGCCCTCCTCGGGGCGGCGGGGATCGTTACGGTCGGCGCTCACGGGGGCGGGAGGGTGGCCGGTGGACCGGCTGGCCCGGGCCGGACGAGCTCGCGGGCGGGTGGTGCGGCAAAGCCGAGGGGCCCGCACCGGGCACCATGTGCGCGGCGCGGGCCCCTCGTCGCCAGGCGGTTGCCCTGGCGGTGGGAACTACAGCGGGCGAATGTTCTCGGCCTGCGGGCCCTTCTGACCCTGCGTGACGTCGAACTCGACCTTCTGGCCCTCAAGCAGCTCGCGGAAGCCGCTGGCGTTGATGTTCGAGTAGTGGGCGAAGACGTCCGGGCCGCCACCCTCCTGCTCGATGAAGCCGAAGCCCTTTTCCGCGTTGAACCACTTCACAGTGCCATTAGCCATGTAAGAAATCTCCTTCAAGGGACCTTCCGGGACTCGCACGATACGAGCACCGAGTCACCGCGATGAGCGCCCGCCCGGAGAACATCCGGAAAACAAAAATGCGCCCGCGGTACATCAGCAGGCGCACACAAGTTCATGGGAACCACTACTGCAACTCCTTCGACTGTAGCAGTCCCGGGCCCGCAACGGGGGGACATTTCGCCCCCAGTTTCGCCGGAGCTTGCCGCCTGCGCCGGCGGGCCGGAGCCGCCTCGCACGCCAACGGCCCTGCTGGTCGAGGTGGTTCGCCCGATCGTACGGGGTGCCCGCCGTGCGACGGGCGACCCGTGGTGCCCCCGCGGGCGCACGCCCCCCGGGGGAGTGCCGTTCGACACACCCGGCATTTCGGGCATTCGGAATTCGGACCGCCGGAGAGGTCGCCTCCCGCGCTCCACGGCGCATACTGGCCTGGATGAGAAAAAGTGAAGCAGTCCGCCGACACCTGCCCACCAGCCCCTTCAAGGCCAAGGCCGAAGCGCCACGCAAGCACTTCGCCCTCGGCGAGCGCGTCACCCACGACACCTACGGCCTCGGCCGGGTCATCGGCATCGAGGGCGACAGTGCGGTCCTGGTCGACTTCGGGTCGCGCCAGGAGCGCATCGCCGAGCCGTACCGCGGGATGTTCAACCTCTGACCCGCCCCCGGATCCCGGCCGGGTCCCGCTGCGCTCAGCCCTCGCCCCCGGCATCGCGGCCGGGCGCGCTCATGTCCCCGGTGGCGGGGGTGCCGGCGGCCAGCCCGTAACGCAGGAGGACGGTGCCCCGCGGGCTGGCGGCGGGCGGTTCGAGCAGGGTGACGTTGGTGGGGACCGCGCCGCCGTCGAACACCTTCTTCCCGGTGCCGAGGACGATCGGGTGGACCCAGAGGTCCAGGCGGTCGAACAGCTTCTCGCGCAGGAGGGTCTGCACCAGGTCCAGGCTTCCGACGACCTTCACGTGTTCGTGCCGGTCGCGGATCTCGCGCACCGCTCCCGGCAGGTCCGGCCCGAGCTGTGTGGACCCTGCCCAGGGAAGGTCGGGCTTGCCGTGGGAGGCCACGTACTTCGGGATGCTGTTGAAGAGTGCGGCGAAGGGGCTGTCCCCGGCCTGCGGCCAGTAGGCGGCGAAGATGTCGTACGTCCGCCGGCCGAGCAGGAGGGCGTCGGTGCCCTGGTAGGCGGCGTCGACCTGCGCTCCGGCGACGTCGTCCAGCAGGGGGGCCTGCCAGCCGCCGAAGGGGAAGCCCTCCGGGTCTTCGTCGGGACCTCCGGGCGCCTGCCCGACGAGGTCGAGGGTGGTGAACAGTGCGATGTGGATGAGGCCCATGGCGTGCTCCCGATGAGTCGGTTGCCTGGTGGGGAGTCCAGGCGGGTCGGGTCGGGCGAACGCATCGCGCCGCCGCGACCCGGCTGCTCACCTCGATGGTCACCCCGGAGGCGTGACGACGCCCTGGCACGGAGAACGACGAAGGCCCGGACCGCGTTGCGGTCCGGGCCTTCTGCCGGCGGAGGATACGAGATTCGAACTCGTGAGGGGTTGCCCCCAACACGCTTTCCAATGACTGAGACCACTCGTTCAGGCTCCCCGGTGAAGCGTCGGCTCTGACGCAATCATCGGTTCGGCCACCTGTCGGCAACTGCCCGACCGGAGCGGTCCGGCCTGGGTGCAGCCATCGCTCCCCCGATCGAGTGAACCGCCAGCACTCGGCGGTTGGCCGAATCGTTACCCGGGAACATGTTGCGAATACTTCGAATACTTCGAATACTTCGAATACTGCGACTACGCTGGGAAGCTAGGAGGTTCGACTATGGCAACCGCCACGGAAGGCCGGAAGATCGCGCCGGGCACCGTCGACGCTCAAAGCGCCGAGCGGGCGCTGCGTAGGGTCCGTGACTACCTCGCGCACAACGCGGACGCCACCGCGGACATCACCATCGTCGGTGAGGTCGGCTCCGATGATCCTCTCGTCCTGCCCCGCCCCACCGTCGAGATGTTCGCTGCGATGCTCGCCGCCCTGGCGAATGGGCAAGGCGTGCAGGTCATGCCTGTCAACGCCATCGTGTCCACCCAGGTCGCCGCCGACATGCTCAACGTCTCCAGGCCCTACCTCATCGGTCTCCTGGAGAAGGGAAGCATCCCCTTCGAGCGGGTCGGGCGCCATCGCCGCATCAAGTTCAACGACGTCATGGAGTACAAGCGGAGAGACGACCGCGAACGCAAGGACGCAGCCGACTCCCTCACAGCCCTCGACGAGGAGCTGGGGCTGCTCTGACATGGCCTTCATCGTCCTGTACGACTCGAACGTGCTCTATCCGAACACAGTGCGGGATCTGCTCATCCGTCTGGCTCGGCACGGGATCGTCCAAGCCAAGTGGACCGAGCAGATCCTCGACGAGGTGGAAGCTGCGCTCCGTCGGAACGACATCGGAGATGACGAGAAGCGTGCGGAGCTGCGGCGCCGCATGAACGCAGCCGTGCGGGACTGCGTCGTCACCGGTTACGAGCCTTTGATCGACGGGCTCAAGCTCCCCGATCCGAACGACCGTCACGTTCTTGCGGCAGCGATCAAGGCCGGCGCGCAGGTCATCGTCACTGACAACAGCAAGGACTTCCCGTCGGAGTGCGTGGCGGAGTGGGGCATCGAGCAGAAGACCGCCGACGACTTCGTCATGGACTTGATCGACCTGGACGACCGTGTGGTCTACGGCTGTGTCATGGAGATTGCCGGCAGTCGGCGACGGGAGCCGGTTACGTTCGATGATGTGTTGGGCCAGCTGGAGAGGTCTCAACTGATCGGATCGGTGAGCATGCTCCGAGGCGGACCAGTCGAGAGCAGCTGACGCGCCAAGCCCCAAGGCCGCGGCCACCAGCAGATGCTGGCCGCGGCCTTCCCGCATCTCACTCACAGGCACAGGGACGGGATGACGCTTGGCAACTCTGAGTGGACAAGGACGATGTCGTCACCCCGCCAATGGGAGAGCCGCTGACTCCGACGCCGAAAGTCTGAGCAGAGAGGGGCACCTTGCAGGGGCCGGCATCCGAGCCGCCAGGCTCTATGGCGCGCACCGCGCCGTTGCTCTGGTGGGCCGTCGAGATGATCGAGGTGCAGCTGTGGGGAACAGGACGCGACGAAGGCCCGGACCGCGTTGCGGTCCGGGCCGTCTGCCGGCGGAGGATACGAGATTCGAACTCGTGAGGGGTTGCCCCCAACACGCTTTCCAAGCGTGCGCCCTAGGCCTCTAGGCGAATCCTCCGTGGGAGAGCTTAGCCCATGTTCAGGGGTGCTCGCGAACCGCTATGTCGCAGGTTGGGGGTGGGGGTGGCCTGCGGATCGGAGAGTGGGGTGGGTGGGCGGGGCACCGGTCGGGATCCGGTACTCTAGGTGCCAGCCCCTCGTGTGGCGTTATCTCTCTGAACCCCCCCAGGGCCGGAAGGCAGCAAGGGTAGGAGGGCTCTGGCGGGTGCACGAGGGGTCCTTGCGTTCCCGGGCGGGGACGGGGGCGGCGGGACGCCGCGTTTGTCCGTGCGGGCCGATATCGTCGATGGCGTGTCCCTAGCCCTGTACCGCCGCTATCGCCCCGAGACTTTCGCCGAGGTCATCGGGCAGGAGCACGTGACCGCTCCGCTCCAGCAGGCCCTGCGCAACAACCGGGTCAACCACGCGTACCTGTTCAGCGGCCCGCGCGGCTGCGGCAAGACGACCAGTGCGCGCATCCTGGCCCGCTGCCTGAACTGTGAGCAGGGGCCGACGCCGACCCCGTGCGGGGAGTGCCAGTCCTGTCGTGACCTGGCGACGGGTGGGCCGGGCTCGATCGACGTGATCGAGATCGACGCCGCCTCGCACGGTGGTGTGGACGACGCGCGTGAGCTGCGCGAGCGGGCGTTCTTCGCGCCGGTGCACAGCCGCTACAAGATCTTCATCCTGGACGAGGCACACATGGTGACCTCGGCCGGCTTCAACGCGCTGCTCAAGGTGGTCGAGGAGCCGCCGGAGCACCTCAAGTTCATCTTCGCGACCACCGAGCCGGAGAAGGTGATCGGGACGATCCGGTCCCGCACCCACCACTACCCGTTCCGGCTGGTCCCGCCGGGGACGCTGCGGGACTACCTGGCCGAGGTCTGCCAGCGGGAGCAGATCCAGGTCGAGGACTCGGTCTTCCCGCTGGTGGTGCGGGCCGGTGCCGGGTCGGTGCGTGACTCGATGTCGGTGATGGACCAGCTGCTCGCCGGGGCCGCCGAGGGCGGGGTCACCTACAGGATGGCCACCGCGCTGCTCGGGTACACCGACTCCGCGCTGCTGGACGAGGTGGTGGACGCGTTCGCCGTGCAGGACGGGGCGGCGATCTTCCAGGTGATCGACCGGGTGGTCGAGGGCGGGCACGATCCGCGGCGGTTCGTCACCGACCTGCTGGAGCGGCTGCGCGACCTGGTGATCCTGGCCACCGTGCCGGAGGCCGGGGAGAAGGGCCTGATCGACGCGCCGGCGGACCGGGTCGCGGCGATGCAGGCGCAGGCCGAGCGGTTCGGGGCGGCGGAGCTGAGCCGGGCCGCGGACCTGGTCAACACCGGGCTGACCGAGATGCGCGGGAACGCGGCGCCGCGGCTGCAGCTGGAGCTGATCTGCGCCCGGGTGATGCTGCCCGGTGCGTACTCGGACGAGCTGTCGCTGCTCGCCCGGGTGGAGAAGCTGGAGCGGCGCGGGGCGGCGGCCGGCCTGGGCGTGGCGATGGCTGCGGGACCGGTGGCGGGAGGAGCGGTGGCAGCGGCATCGATGCCTGCCGCGCCGGCCGCGGTGGCGCCGACCCCGCCGGCTCCACCCGGACCACCCGCACGCCGAACAGCCGCTTGCCGAGGCTGCGACCGGTCATCGCGACCGGCAGCGCCTCGCCGAGGAAGCCCGCCAGCACCAGGACCCCGAG
>NZ_JBNQTI010000154.1:0-23045 GCF_050325825.1 Kitasatospora sp. LaBMicrA B282 | reverse complement strand
AGACCCAGCGGTCCGGCGGGCGGCACCGCGGCCGGGCCACCGCCGGGACCGGTCGGCAGACCGATCGCACCCATGGCGGCCGCGCCGGCGGGACCGGCCGGGTAGCCCATCCCGGCCGCCGGGCCCACCGGCGCACCGGAGACCCCGGCGACCCGCTCGGGCGCGCGCTCCGCACCGGTGCCCTGGCCCGGCACCGAACCCGCGGCGCCGGGGCGACGGGCCCGGTAGGTGGTCCGGTAGGCGGCCGGCGAGACCCCGAGCTGGCGCCGGAAGTGGCCGCGCAGGGCGACCGGCGAGCGGAAGCCGCAGCGCCTGGCCACGTCGTCCACCGAGAGCTCGGAGGTCTCCAGCAGCCGCTGCGCCTGCAGCACCCGCTGGGTGATCAGCCACTGCAACGGCGCGCTGCCGGTGAGCGTGCGGAACCGCCGGTCGAAGGTGCGCCGGCTCATGTAGGCACGAGCCGCCAGCACCTCGACGTCGAACTGCTGGTTGAGGTTCTCCAGCGCCCAGGTCACCACCTCGGCGAGCGGGTCGTTGCCGATCTCTTCCGGTAAAGACTGATCGATGTACTGGGCCTGACCGCCGCCGCTGCGCCGGTTGGGCACCACCAGCCGGCGGGCCAGGGCGTTGGCCGCCTCGGCGCCGTGGTCGCTGCGCACCACGTGCAGGCAGAGGTCGATCCCGGCCGCGGTGCCGGCCGAGGTGAGCACGTCGCCGTCGTCCACGAAGAGCTCGCGGGGGTCGACGTGCACCCGCGGGTACCGCTTGGCCAGGGTCGGCGCGTACATCCAGTGGGTGGTGGCGGGACGTCCGTCCAGCAGTCCGGCGGCGGCCAGCACGAAGGCGCCGGTGCACAGGCCGATGATCCGGGCGCCCTCGTGGTGCGCCTTGCGCAGGGCGGCGATCGCCTCGACCGGCGGGGGCTGCGAGATCGAGCGCCAGGCCGGCACCACGATGGTGCCGGCGCGGGCCAGCGCCTCCAGGCCGAACGGGGCGGTCAGGGTCACGCCGCCGGTGGTGGTGAGCGGGCCCTCCTCGCCGGCGCAGACCAGCAGGCGGTAGCGGGGCACCCCGGCGTCCTGGCGGTCCACGCCGAAGACGGAGAGCGGGATCGAGCTCTCGAAGATCGGGGCGCCGCTGAAGATCAGGACGGCGACGGTCTCCCGCCGCCGGCGACCGGCGAGCTTGCGCGGCGCCGTGCCCACGGCGGGCCCGCTGACGCCGCCGAGGCTCGAACCGGTGGCGATGCCCGGCACGCTGACGGGGTGTCCGGCCGCCAGGCCGGGATGCCCGGCGGGGCTGGTCGGGGTGACGGAGTGTCCGGTGGCGCTCAGCGGATGGCCGTTGGCTGGGCCGGCCGCCGGTCCGAGCGTGCTGACGAGGTATCCGCTCGGGTAGCCGGCGGGGCCACCGGCGACACTGCCGAGGTCGGGGGCGCCGAGACCGAGACCGAGGGCGTTGCCGTGACCGGCGCCGGTGGAGCTGACGCCGAGTCCGGCCGACGGGCCGACAGTGTCGTTCAGGCCGAAGGCGGTTGGCGGCATCGCGCCGGTGCGGGAGCCGGGCTGGGCCGAGGAGGCCGGCATCGACGGGGTGAGCGGGGTGGCAACTCTCGGGGAGCGGCCCACTCGGCCGGTCGGGGACTGGCCGCTGTCAGGACCTGTCTCGCTCCTGCTCACCCTGTTCAAGGCGCCCAAGCCCCCTCGGTGGTGTGGTGTGGTGATGCGGCACTGCTCAACAAGATCGAATCTACTGGGTGGATCGTTGCCGTTGTGACAAGTTCACCATCCGACGCTATGTCGACATGGCAATTTGGCGTGATGCATTCGATCACGAAGCGTGGCACCCGTCGACCCCTCTGGGAAGGGGGCGGGCGGGCCGGTGGCTGGTTGCTGTACGGCGCACCCGCAGCCAGGGCGGATCGTTGGCCGCATGGAGGCCGGTGGCCTGGAGGTATCTCCAAGGGTCACCGCCCGTGTTGAAGGTGGCTGAAAACAGCCGTTGCGGAGCTGGGGTGCGCGTCACTGCTGTGCGCCTGTCCTGCCGGCTCCGAGCGCCCCGCGGGGCGGCGCCGGTTCCCGTGGGGCTCGGTGGCGGTCTCCGGGTTCGACGTTCGGTGCGGCGTCCGGGGTGCGGTAGGCCCCGGACCGGCCCGAGCGCGGCGGGCGCCGGCCCTAACCAGCCATGTCCGGCCGGCTCGACACGTCGGCGCCGATCGTTCGTCGATGGGTCGTGGGAAAAGGAGTCCGTTCAGCCGAGATGGTTGTCATACGGATGATCTGGCTGGGTCGAATGGCAGGATGTCGGACTCGTCACCTGTTCGACTTCCTGGTCGACGATTCCGGCTGACCTTCTTCGCCCGGTGTCACACGATGGTTCTGGTGCAAATCATATGGTGATGTCCTGGATGGACGGCGAGGTGTTCGGGAGATCGCCCTTTCTCGTCATTCCGGAGGGGCTCGGTTGATCGCCCGTGGTTCCGGTGGCCGGAGAGTGCCGGCAGGCGCGGGTGGGGTTCGGCGGGCGCCGTAGCCGGGTGTGGCGGCGTGCGACCGTCGCTCCTTCTTATCTGTGCGGAGTCGCGCGGGCGGCACGGCGGGCTGTGGCCGACGAGGCGGGGGCGGTGCGCCTCAGCCGGTCACGGCGGCCGGTTCGTCCGCCGTGAGCCCCGTCGCCAGCCCCGCCGCGAGCCCGGCCGTCTGCTCCGCCAGCCCGGTCAGCTCGGCGTCGGCCAGCACCAGGGCGATCGCCTCCGGCAGTCCGGGGGCTCGGAGCGTCGGCCGGTAGGCGGACTCCGGCCAAGGACGGCCGTGTTCCAGCCAGACGCTCCGGATTCCGGCGAGGTGTGCCCCGGCAATGTCCGCGGGGCCGTGATCGCCGATCATCCAGGCCTCCGCGGCCCAGTCGCTCCTGGGGTTGAGACCGCAGCGCTGGGCGGCGATGTCGAAGATCAACGGGTCGGGCTTGGCGCAGCCGGCCTCCTCGGAGACCACCCAGGCGTCGACCAGGTGCCCGAGGCCGGTGCGCCGGATCTTCTCCAGCTGCGGACCGGTGCCGCCGTTGCTGACGATGGCCAGCGTCCAGCCCGCGGCCCGCGCCGCTTGCAGGGCTCGGCCGTGGGAGGCCGGACAGCCGATATGAGAATTGATCCCCCTGCGATAGTGCGTGAGCAGGGCCTCCAGTGACTGGTGCAGCCCGTAGCGCCGGCGGGCGGCGCTCAGGACCGTCTCGCGCGGGACGTAGCCGCCGCCGTCCATGACACAGAGCCAGTCCAGCTCGGCGGGCGGCAGCCCGTGTTCGGCGACGAGCTCCGCGGCCCAGGCTCGGAATGCGGCGTCACGGGGGAGCAGGGTGTTGTCGAGGTCGAGCAGGAGCAGCGGCATGCGCTGCATGCTGCCAGCGCGTCGAGCCGGGAGGAAGCGCGCCCCTATCGCGGGTGCCCCGGCAGTCACAGGAGTCTCATCCAGCCCCACATGGTTCAAAAATCGGTGCGGTCGGTGTGTGGTCGACCTGTTGCATCGACAGACTCCGTCAGGCAAGCTCCAGTGAACCGCGAGCAGGCGGGGCGTGACCCCGACGTTACGGGGCGCGCGCCGGGAACCTCGCGCCGCCGCCATTAGCGGGATCGTTGTCGTACTGGGCCGCAATGGCTGGGCGGCGGGGTCCACTCGTCGTACTCTGAAAGGAACAGGTCACTTACGGTGCCGATCGGCTGCAACCGACCATGTGCCAATGAATGGCCTGCCGCCTGGGCAGCGCTGTCCTTCCTGTCGGCCCATCTCACTCGAAGAGTCTCGATTCATGGCCGGTTTTGAGTCTCCCCGATCTGCGGACCCGTTCCGCATTCCCGGTGCGGCGGATTTCTCCTCCACGGATTCGCAGCCCGATTTCACGCGGTCACAGCAGGTGCCGGCGTCACCCGAGACACCGCAGTCACCTCCCGGTAGCGGACGTGCGCGCCGGGGTTGGCCCAAGCCATGGCAGCGCCGCGAGGAGTCGGCGGCATCCGCGGCGGGGGATTCGGATGGTGTCGGTACCGCGCCCGGTGCCGACGAGGACGGTGGAGGCGACGTGAAGCCCCGGCACTCCAAGCAGATCGCTCCGCTCGACGTGCAGGTGCCCGGCCTGCAGCCGTCGGTACCGCGGCCGTGCGATCCGGCCTTCCAGCACGGTGTGGTGGTCGGCTTCGACGGCTCGCTCTCCAGTGAACGGGCGCTGGCCTACGCGGTGGGCATGGCCCGGCGTTCCCGGTGCGGCCTGGTCATCGTGCACGTGGCCAACCGCCTGCCGGCCACGGTGTGGGCCGGTTGCGAGCCCCCGGTCTTCGTCGACATGCCCGACCACCGCAGCGAGGTCCTCGGCCTCGAGCTGGCCTGTGCCGACTTCCTGGCCGGTGTCCCGTGGATCCTGGTCGAACGCGGCGGCGACATCTGCCACGAGATCGAAGAGGTCGGCAAGGAGTACGCCGCCGACGCGATCGTGGTCGGCACCACGCACGGTCTGCTCGGCCGTATCTTCGGCACCGTCGCGGGCCGCCTGGCCCGGCGGGCCAACCGACCGGTGATCGTGATCCCCTGACCTGCTCGCGGGTGACGGTGTGGGCGGTCGCGCCCGGCGCCCGTGCCGCTCCAGCCCCGGCCGCCCGCGACGGGTCCGTGCTGCGGTGCTCGGTGCGTTCCTCCCGAGCCTCGGCGGGGCGGGATTCGGTCATGGGTGCGACGTCAAACGGCAAGCGCAGCTCATGCGTTGACAAAGACTGACGTTATGCGAGCTCGCTGGATAGCCAGTCGATTTTCCGTCAATCGGGATCTTCCGAAAGTCATACCATCGGCGCACTGTGCCACGGCAGCCCGAAGACGCTGCGGGCGCCCGCAGCGTCGTGGGGGTGCGGGCAGCCGCCGCCAAGCCGCCTTCATTGCACCTGAGTTGAGTGGAGGTGACTGCCGAGCGTGGACGGCTGACCGGTCAATGACCGCCCACGCTCGGCAGGTTGCCCCTGGCGCGCCGCCCGACAGTGTCTCCCTGCTCGACGTTCCTCAGAACGTCACGCCCAACTCGCGGGCGATCAGCATCCGCTGGACCTCGGAGGTGCCCTCGCCGATCTCCAGGATCTTGCTGTCGCGCCAGAAGCGGGCGACCGGGTACTCGTTCATGAACCCGTAGCCGCCGTGGATCTGGGTGGCCTCGCGGGCGTTGTCGACCGCGGATTCGGAGGAGTAGAGCTTCGCGATGGCGGCCTCCTTCTTGAAGGACTCGCCCAGCAGCAGCCGGGAGGCGGCATCCCGCCAGGCGAGGCGGGAGAGGTGGGCCCGCATCTCCATGTCGGAAATCTTGAACTGGATGGCCTGGTTGGCCCCGATCGGACGCCCGAAGGCGCGGCGGGTCCCGGCGTACTGGATGGACTGGTCGACGCAGCCCTGGGCCAGACCGGTGGACAGGGCGGCGATGGCGATGCGGCCCTCGTCGAGGATCCGCAGGAACTGGGCGAAGCCTCGGCCGCGCTGGCCGAGCAGGTTGGCTTCGGGAACTCGGCAGTCGGTGAAGGACAGTTCGCGGGTGTCGGAGGCGTTCCACCCGACCTTGGAGTACTTCTTCGACACCTGGAACCCGGGGGTGCCGACAGGAACGATGATGGCGGAGATTTCGCGCTTGGACGCGCTCTCGGCCTCGTCTTCACTCGAACGGATGGACGGTTCGGTCAGGGCGGTGACGGTCACCAGGCCGGTGATGTCGGTGCCGGAGTTGGTGATGAAGCACTTCGTGCCGTTGATCACCCACTCCCGGGTGGCCTCGTCGAACCGCGCGGTGGTGCGGGTGGCGCCGGCGTCCGAGCCGCCCTCGGGCTCGGTCAGGCCGAAGGCGCCCAGCATCTCGCCCGAGGCGAGCCGGGGCAGCCACTCGCGCTTCTGCTCCTCGGTGCCGAACCGGTAGATCGGCATGGCGCCCAGCGAGACGCCCGCCTCCAGGGTGATGGCCACCGAGGAGTCCACCCGGGCCAGTTCCTCGAGCGCGAGGCAGAGCGCGAAGTAGTCGCCGCCCATGCCGCCGTACTCCTCGGGGAAGGGCAGGCCGAACAGGCCCATCCGTCCCATCTCCTTGACGATCTCGTACGGGAACTCCTCCCGCTCGTAGAACTCGCCGATCGTCGGCGCGACCACGTCGTTGGCGAACTCGCGGACGGTGCGGCGCAGCTCTTCGTACTCGGAGTCCAGTCGGTGGTCGATCATCGGAATCCTCCAGTGGGGGTAGCCCGGGCGGATGGGCCGGACACGGAGTCGGGCGGGTGAACGGCGGAAGCGGGGCGCAACCAGCGCGTGTGGTGCACGCCCGGCGCGCGGTGGACGGGGCCTGCCGGGGGTGTGCGGCGAGTGCCTCGGGTTCGTGCGGTCGGCGCGGGGCCGGTCAGTCGGTGCCGGCACCGGCCAGGGCCTGCACGGCGCGCGAGGGGCTGGGGCGGCCGAGCCGTCCGGCCATCCAGGCGCTGGTGGCGGCCAGGGCGGCCAGGTCCACGCCGGTCTCGATGCCGAGGCCGTGCAGCATCCAGACCAGGTCCTCGGTGGCGAGGTTGCCCGTCGCACTCTTGGCGTAGGGGCAACCGCCGAGCCCGCCGGCGGAGGAGTCGACGACGGTCACCCCGTGGCGCAGCGCCGTGAGGGTGTTCGCCAGCGCCTGCCCGTAGGTGTCGTGGAAGTGCACGGCGAGCCGGTCCACCGGGACGCCGGCCTGCTCGAAGGCGGCCAGCAGCCCCGCCACCTGCGCCGGCGTGGCCACGCCGATCGTGTCGCCGAGGCTCAGCTCCGAGCACCCCAGCTCGATCAGCCGCAGCCCGGCCTCGACGACCTGGGCGGGCGCGACCGGCCCCTCCCACGGGTCGCCGAAGCACATCGAGAGGTAGCCGCGCACGGTCAGGCCCTGCGCGGTGGCGCGGCCGACCACCGGACGGAACATCTCCAGCACCTCGGCCACCGAACGGTTCAGGTTGCGCCGGGCGAACGCCTCGGTGGCGCTGGCGAAGACCGCGATCTCGTCGGCGCCGTGGGCCAGCGCGCGCTCCAGGCCACGCTCGTTGGGCACCAGGACCGGCAGCCGCAGCCCCGGGTACTGCTCGCGCAGGTCGGTCAGCCTGGGCAGCAACTGCTCCGCGTCGGCCAACTGGGGGACCCACTTGGGGTGCACGAAGCTGGTCGCCTCGACGGTCCGCAGACCGGCGGCGGCGAGCCGGGCGATGAACTCGGCCTTCACCTCGACCGGCACCAGGGAGCTCTCGTTCTGCAGCCCGTCCCGGGCGCCCACCTCGTGGATCCGCACCCGGGCCGGCAGCGCCGGGTCCCGGACCACGCTGGGCAGGCCCAGGTCGAGCGCGCCCGGCTCCCGGTCGGTGGCCGGGTCGGCCCCGCTCGGCGAGCCGGCCGTCGTTCCGTTGCCCTGATCGGTGCTCACGAGGACACCTCCGCACTCTCGCCGGCGGCGTCCGCCGCTTCCGGCAGGACGACCGCGAGCAGCTGCTCCATGGCGACGGTGCTGCCCGCCGCGGCGTGCAGTTCGCTGACCACGCCGTCGTGCGGAGCCGCGATCACGTGTTCCATCTTCATCGCCTCCAGGACCAGGAGCGCCTGGCCGCGCCTGACCGCCTCGCCGACCGCGGTCTTCACCACGGTGACCGTGCCGGGCATGGGCGCCGTCAGCGCGCCGTGGTGGGCGTCGGCGGACGCGGCGCGGTCGGTCACCGGGTCGTACGGGTGGACCGCCCAGCTGTCGCCGTCGCGGCCGATCCAGAGGACCGGGCCGGTCCCGCCGCCGGCCGGGCTGTGGTCGGTGGCGTGCGCGAAGGTCGTGCGCAGGCCGTCGAGGGTGACGGCCAGCTCGGTGGCGCCGAGCACGGCGCGGGCCCGACGGACCGGACCGTCACCCAGACGGACCAGCAGATCCGAGGAAACCATTGACGGACTGTCAGTGGCTTCAATTACCTTGTCGGCACTGACCGGTCGTACCAGAACCGACACCGGGTCCTGCCCGGGAACGCGGAGTCGGTGCGTCGTCCAGGCCGGTTCGCCGGCCAGGCGCCAACCAGAGGGGAGCGAGAAGGGGTCGGTCCAGCCGTCGGAGGCGACGGCGGGGAGTAGACCGCCGTGCCGCACGAGTGCTGCGGCGATCAGGACCGCATCCGGGGTCGCAGGCGCGGTCGCGGCGCCGTCGCCGGAGGCGGCGGCACCGGAAGCGGTTTCGTAGGTCGGGCGTTCCCGGTCCGTCGGGCCGAGGTCGGCCAGCAGTTCGGGGTGCTGCTGGACGACTCGCTCGACCAGGCCGGTGTCCAACCGGCCGGCCACCACGTCGGGGTGCGCCAGCAGGCGGCGCAGGAAACCGGCATTGGTGGTCACGCCCAACAGCCTGGTGTCGGCGAGCGCGTTGCGCAGCCGCAGCAGCGCGGTCGCCCGGTCCGGGCCGTAGGCGATCACCTTGCCGAGCATCGGGTCGTAGGCGCTGGTCACCTCCGTGCCGGTGCTGAGACCCGAGTCCACTCGGACGCCCTCACCCTGCGGCTCGACGAGCTGCAGGATCCGACCACCGGTCGGCAGGAAGTCCCGCGCTGGGTCCTCGGCGCAGATCCGGGCCTCCACCGCATGACCGAGAAAGGAGACATCCGCTTGGTGGAAGGACAACGACTCACCCGCGGCGACGCGCAGCTGCCACTCGACCAGGTCGAGCCGCTCGGCGGCCGGTGCCCAGCCGGCCGACGGCCCGGCCTGGGGTGAGCGGGTGATCGCGATCGCCAGCTCGGTCACGGGGTGTTCCACCTGCAGCCGGGTGTTCATCTCCATGAAGAAGAACTCCCGAACGCCGGGCGCCCCGCCGGATCCGGCACCGGCTGCCGCCGGCTCTGCCGGGCCGCCTGCCGCGAGCTGCTCCGGGTCGTCGCCGGGCACGATGAACTCCACTGTGCCGGCCCCGGTGTAGCCGCAGGCCTCGGCGGCGCGGACGGCGGCGGCACCCATGGCGGCCCGGGTCGGTTCGTCCAGCAGAACGGAGGGCGCCTCTTCGATCACCTTCTGGTGCCGGCGCTGCAGGCTGCACTCGCGCTCGCCGAGGTGGACCGTGGTGCCGTGGGCGTCCGCGAGCACCTGGACCTCGATGTGGCGCGGGCGGTCGACCCAGCGTTCCAGGAGCAGGGTGTCGTCACCGAAGGCGGTGCGAGCCACCCGGCGGGCGGCGGCGAGCTCGGTGGGCAGCTCGGCCGGGTCGCGGACCAGGCGCATGCCCTTGCCGCCACCGCCGGCCGACGGCTTGATCAGCACCGGGTAGCCGATCTCCGCGGCCGCGGCGATCAGCTCCTCGTCGCTGCTCGCGCCGGCTCGGCTGCCGGGCACCACCGGAACGCCGACCACCCGGACGGCTTCCTTGGCGTTGATCTTGTCGCCCATCAGCTCGACCGCCTCGGCGGGCGGGCCGATGAAGACCAGGCCCGCCTCGGCGCAGGCCCGGGCGAAGCCGGGGTTCTCCGCCAGGAAGCCGTAGCCGGGGTGGACGGCCTGGGCGCCGGTCCGCAGGGCCGCGGCGATGATCTGGTCGCCGCGCAGGTAGGTCTCGGTGGCGCTGCTGTCGCTGCGGTCGGCCGGTCCGAGCCGGACCGCGACGTCGGCCTCGCGGACGTGCCTCGCGTCGGCGTCGGCGTCACTGTGGACGGCGACCGACCGGATGTTGAGCCGCCGCAGGGTGCGGATCACCCGGACGGCGATCTCGCCGCGGTTGGCGACCAGGACGGTGTCGAACATGGGAGGCGTTCCTCCGGGACGAGGGGAGTGGTGCGAGGGGAGACGGGCGGGAGCCGGACCGTCGGGCGGGGCGGCTGCCTCCGGAAGCGGCTGCCCCGGGAAGCGGTCGCCTCCGGGAGCAGCTGCTTCCGGACGCGACTACATCCGGAATACGCCGTAGGGGGCGGGCGGGGCCAGCGGTGCGTTGGCGCAGGCGGTGAGGGCGAGGCCGACCACCGTGCGGGTGTCCATCGGGTCGATGACGCCGTCGTCCCAGAGCCGCGCGGTGGCGTAGTAGGCGTTGCCCTGCCGCTCGTACTGCTCGCGGACCGGGCGCTTGAACTCCTCCTCCGCCTCGGCCGGCCACTCCTCGCCGCGGGCCTCGAACTGGTCGCGGCGTACGGTGGCGAGCACCGACGAGGCCTGCTCGCCACCCATCACCGAGATCTTGGCCCCCGGCCACATCCACAGGAAGCGGGGTGAGTAGGCCCGACCGCACATCGAGTAGTTGCCGGCGCCGTAGGAACCGCCGATCACCACGGTCAGCTTCGGGACCCGGGTGCAGGCGACCGCCGTCACCATCTTGGCGCCGTGCTTGGCGATGCCGCCGGCCTCGTACTGGCGGCCGACCATGAAGCCGGTGATGTTCTGCAGGAAGAGCAGCGGGATGCCGCGCTGGTCGCACAGTTCGATGAAGTGGGCGCCCTTGAGCGCCGACTCGGCGAAGAGCACGCCGTTGTTGGCGACGATGCCGACGGGGTGGCCGTGGATCTTGGCGAAACCGGTGACCAGGGTGGCGCCGTACTCCGCCTTGAACTCGGCGAACCGGCTGCCGTCGACCAGGCGGGAGATCACCTCGCGGACGTCGTACGGGGTGCGGGGGTCGACCGGCACCGCGCCGTAGAGCTCGGCCGGGTCGACCGCCGGCGGCTCGACCGGGGCGAGCGGCCACGGCTGGGCGGCGCGCGGGCCGAGACCGGCGACGATGGTCCGCACGATGTCGAGGGCGTGCAGGTCGTCCTCGGCCAGGTGGTCGGTGACGCCGGAGGTGCGGGAGTGCAGCTCGCCGCCGCCGAGCTCCTCCGCCGTGACGACCTCGCCGGTCGCGGCCTTCACCAGCGGCGGGCCGCCGAGGAAGATGGTGCCCTGGTTGCGCACGATCACGGCCTGGTCGCTCATCGCGGGGACGTAGGCGCCACCCGCGGTGCAGGAGCCGAGCACGGCCGCGATCTGCGGGATCCCGGCGCCGGAGAGCCGGGCCTGGTTGTAGAAGATCCGGCCGAAGTGGTCGCGGTCCGGGAAGACCTCGTCCTGCATCGGCAGGAAGGCGCCGCCCGAGTCCACCAGGTAGACGCAGGGCAGCCGGTTCTCCAGCGCCACCTCCTGCGCTCGGAGGTGCTTCTTGACGGTCATCGGGTAGTAGGTGCCGCCCTTGACCGTGGCGTCGTTGGCGACCACCACGACCTCGCGGCCGGCGACCCGCCCGATGCCCGCGATCACGCCCGCCGCCGGGGCCGCACCGTCGTACAGCCCGTCGGCGGCCAGCGGACACAGCTCCAGGAACGGCGAGCCGGGGTCGAGCAGGGTGTCCACCCGGTCGCGGGGCAGCAGCTTGCCGCGCGCCGTGTGCCGCTCGCGCGCCTTGGCCCCGCCGCCGAGCGCGGCGGCGTTGAGCTTCGCGCGCAGCTCCGCGACCAGCGCCTGGTGCGCCTCGGTGTTGGTGCGGAAGGCAGCCGAGCCGGGGTCGACCGACGAGCGCAGCCGGGGCGCGGGTGCCGCCGCGGCGGCGGGCGCCACCGAGCGGCCGTCGGTGGCGGCCGAGCGCGGGTCGGTCCAACTGCCGGGCAGCGGGGCACCGGCCGCGAAGGCGGTGCCCGGGGCTGCGCCCGAACTTCCGGCGGCCGCCCAGGGCTGCTGGGGGGTCAGGCCGGGGGTCGACACGGTCATCCCAAGAGCTCCTTGCTCCAGGAACCCAGTGGGCGCGGCGAGCCGGGTGAGCCGCGGCGCCCCCAAGTTAATGGTGGTTAACTCCTGCCGTCAGGTTAACCACCGATAACCTCCGTGTCTACGATGGGCTCCATGTTGAACGCGCCCGTCGACGCCGCAACCTCCCGCCGTGACCAGATCCGCCGCGAGGCGGCTCGCCTCTTCGCCGCGCGCGGGTTCCTCGGGGTCGGCGTGGACGAGATCGGCAAGGCCGTCGGCATCAGCGGCCCCGGCCTGTACCGGCACTTCTCCGGCAAGGACGCCATGCTGGCCGACCTGCTGATCGGGATCAGCGAGCGCCTGCTGGAGGAGGGTCGCCGCCGGGCCGGGGCGGCCGACCAGCCGCGGGCCGCCCTGGACGCGCTGATCAGCGGGCACGTCGACTTCGCGCTGAACGACTCCGACCTGATCACGCTGCACGACCGCGAGCTGCTCCACCTCAAGGAGGAGGACCGTCGTCGGGTCCGCCGCCTGCAGCGCGGCTACGTCGAGCTGTGGGTGGAGACCGTCCGGGCCGCCTTCCCCGAGCTGGCCGCGGTCGAGGCCGAGGCGACGGCGCGCGCGGCCGTGCACGCCGTCTTCGGGCTGCTCAACTCCACCCCGCACAGCGCCGTGGCCCGCTCCGCCGGCCCGGGCGGCCCGGGCGGTTCGGGGAGCCAGGGCGCCGAGCGGGGCGGCCTGCTGCCGCGTCCCGAGATGGCCGCCCTGCTGCACCGGCTGGCCCATGGCGCGTTCAGCGCCGCGGCCCACGGCTGGGGGGCCTCGGAGGCCTAGGTTCGGGTGCCGGCCACCGCCTCGCCCGCGATCACCCGGTCGGCTGCCACCCGGTCGGCGGAGCGCGGGCAGTGCCGGCGCGCCCGGCGCGGTTCTCGATCGGTCGTCCACCCCGCCTCGCCCGGCGCTCGGGTCGCGGGTCGACCGCGGGGTGTAGGACGAGCGCCCCTGCACGCCTCCGTCCTGCGCCCGGTGCGCCCCGATCTCCCGAAGGCGCAGGCTGTGGGGAAGGAAAAGCACCCGTCGGCGGTTTGTTCGTGCCGGGTAAGTCAATCGGCACCGCCGGTACGTCGTGGACGACCGCCTCACGAAATGGTTAGTATCCCTAAATATGCCTGAGACTCACGGCTCCACCAGGGAGATGCCCCAGGCCGACGGCGGCTCCGCCGCGAGGCCCGGGTCCGCCGCGACCCTCACCGTAACGCCGCCCGCCCCGCCCGGCGCCGACCCCGTACCGCCCGAGGCCACCCGAGCCCCCGACGGCACGGCCGACGCCCCGGCGCCGACCGGCTGGCTGCGCCGCCTGGCCGGCTACTGCTGGCGCTACCGCCGCAACGTGCTGCTCTCCTTCGGCGCCTCGCTCGCCGGCATGGCCGTGACCGCGATGGTCCCGTTGATCACCAAGGTCATCATCGACGACGTGATCACCACCCACCGGCAGTCGCTGACGCCGTGGGCGATCACCCTCGTGGTCACGGCCGTGCTGGTCTTCGGCTGCACCCAGGTCCGTCGCTACAGCGGCGGTCAACTCGCGCTCGACGTCCAGCAGGACCTGCGCGACGACCTCTTCCACTCGCTCACCCGCCTCGACGGCGCCAAGCAGGACCGGCTCGACACCGGCCAGGTGGTCAGCCGAGCCACCTCCGACCTGCAACTGGTCAACGGCCTGCTCTCGATGCTGCCGATGATGACCGGCAACCTGCTGCTCTTCGCGCTGTCGATCGTCGTGATGCTCTGGCTCTCCGTCCCGCTGACCGCCATCGCGCTGGTGATGGGCCCGGCCCTCTGGTGGGTGGCCACGCTCAGTCGCAAGCGGCTCTTCCCGGCGTCCTGGGTGGCCCAGCAGGAGGCCGCCGCGGTCGCCGGCGTGGTGGACGCGGCGATCGGCGGCGTCCGGGTGGTCAAGGGCTTCGGCCAGGAGGACCAGGAGCTGGACAAGCTGGAGCTGGCCTCGCGCACGCTCTTCGGCGCCCGGTTGCGGGCGATCCGCCTGAACAGCCGCTTCAGCCCCGCGCTGCAGGCGATCCCGGCACTCGGCCAGGTCGCGGTGCTCGCGCTCGGCGGCTGGCTGGCGGTGGACGGCGCGGTCACCCTCGGCACCTTCGTCGCCTTCTCCACCTACGTGGCGCAGATGACCGGCCCGGTCCGGATGCTGACCATGGTGCTGACCGTCGGGCAGCAGGCCCGGGCCGGGGTGGAGCGGGTCTTCGAGCTGATCGACGAGCGTCCGCTGGTCACCGAGGCTCCGGACGCCCGTCCGCTGGTGGCCGAGCACGGCGAGTACGCGCTGGAATTCGACCAGGTCGACTTCCACTACCCGGACCAGCACCCCACCGCGCACCACCCCGCCGAGCACGGGGACACCGCGCCCGGCGACGCCGAGCCCGCGACCCCCCAGGCCCCCACCCCGGTGCTGCGCGGCCTCACCCTGCGCGTCGAGCAGGGCGAGACGCTCGCCGTGGTCGGCGCCTCCGGCTCCGGCAAGTCGACCCTGGCCCAGCTGATCCCGCGCTTCTACGACCCCACGGCCGGCGCGGTCCGGCTCTTCGGTCACGACCTGCGCGAGGTCACCCTCGACTCGATCCGTTCACTGGTCGGCATCGTCCCCGAGGACAGCTTCCTCTTCTCCGACACGGTGCGCGCCAACATCGCCTACGGCCGTCCCGGCGCGACCGACGAGGAGATCGAGGCGGCGGCGCGCGCCGCCCGGGCGGATGCCTTCGTGCGCGAGCTGCCCGCCGGCTACGACACCAAGGTCGGCGAGCAGGGCCTGACCCTCTCCGGCGGTCAGCGCCAGCGGATCGCCCTGGCCCGGGCGATCCTGGCCGACGCCCGGCTGCTGCTGCTCGACGACGCCACCTCGGCGATCGACCCGCAGATCGAGGCCGAGATCCACGAGGCGCTGCACACCGTGATGGCGGGCCGCACCACGGTGCTGATCGCGCACCGGCGCTCCACCCTGCAGCTCGCCGACCGGATCGCCGTGCTGGACCACGGCCGGCTGCTCGACCTCGGCACCCACCAGGAGCTGGAGGCCCGCTGCCCCCAGTACCGGGCCCTGATCACCGACCCGGAGGCGCTGCTCGGCAACGCCCCCGCAGTCACCGCCGAGACCCCCGCCACCGCCACCGCCACCGCGACCGCCACGGCCGGTGCCGACGCCGCTCCGACTGCCCCAACCAGCCGGACCGAACCCCGCGCCGCCGCGCCCCGCCCCACCGCGCCCCGCTCCGCCACCGGCAAGGCCGCCGACCCCGAGCTGCTCGCCCAGGTCGCCGCGCTCGCCACCGCCACCGACGTCCCGCGGATCCCGATCGCCCAGGCCGCCGCCGGCGACCCCGACTTCTCGCTCGGCCGGATGCTCAAGCCGTTCCGCGCCCCGCTCGCGCTGGCCTTCCTGCTGCTCGCGCTGGACGCGGCGGCCGGGCTGGTGGTCCCGATCCTGATCCGGCACGGCATCGACGACGGCGTTTCCAAGTCCGTGATGTCCGGCGTCACCGTCGCCTCCCTACTGGCCCTGGTGGTGGTGCTGCTCGACTGGCTGGTGCAGAGCATCGAGAACCGGGTCAGCGGCCGTACCGGTGAGCGGGTGCTCTACTCGCTGCGGCTGAAGATCTTCGCCCACCTCAACCGGCTGGGCCTGGACTACTACGAGCGCGAGCTGTCCGGCCGGATCATGACCCGGATGACCACCGACGTCGACGCGCTCTCCAGCTTCCTGCAGACCGGCGTGGTCACCGCCGTGGTCAGCCTGCTGACCTTCTTCGGGATCTTCGCCGCCCTGCTGATCATCGACGTCGGCCTCGGGCTGACCGTCTTCACGGTGCTGCCGGTGCTCGCGATCGCCACGGTGGTCTTCCGCCGCAAGTCGGTCAAGCAGTACCAGCTGTCCCGCGAGCTGATCAGCGCGGTCAACGCCGACCTGCAGGAGAACGTGGCCGGGATGCGGATCGTGCAGGCGTTCCGCCGCGAGGCCGACACCCGGGCGCGCTTCGTGGCGAGCGGCCGGGCCTACCGCGATGCCCGCACCCGGGCGCAGCTGTACATCTCGCTCTACTTCCCGTTCGTCCAGTTCCTCTCCAGCGTGGCCGCCGCGCTGGTGCTGATCGCCGGCGCCTCCCGGGTCGACGCGGGCACCCTGACGGTCGGCGCGCTGGTCGCCTACCTGCTCTACATCGACCTCTTCTTCGCGCCGGTCAACCAGCTCTCGCAGATCTTCGACGGCTACCAGCAGGCCGCCGTCGGCCTCGGCCGGATCCGCGACCTGCTGCGCACCCCGACCAGCACCCCGGAGGCGGCGGCGCCGGTGGCGATCGAGGAGCTGCGCGGCGAGATCCACTTCGACGGCGTCGGCTTCGCCTACAACGGCGGCGGGGCGGCGAACCCGGAGGTGCTGACCGGCATCGACCTGCGGATCCCGGCCGGGCAGACGGTCGCGCTGGTGGGCGAGACCGGTGCCGGCAAGTCCACCCTGGTCAAGCTGGTCGCCCGGTTCTACGACGCGACCCGCGGCGCGGTGCGGATCGACGGCACCGACGTGACCCGGTTCCGGCTGGCCGAGTACCGCCACCGGCTCGGCGTGGTGCCGCAGGAGGCCTACCTGTTCGCCGGCCCGGTCCGCGACGCGATCGCCTACGGCCGACCGGAGGCCACCGACGCCGAGGTGGAGGCCGCGGCCCGGGCGGTCGGCGCCCACCAGATGATCTCCGAGCTCAGCGGCGGCTACCAGCACGAGGTGGCCCCCCGCGGCCGCAACCTGTCGGCCGGGCAGCGGCAGCTCATCGCGCTGGCCCGGGCCGAGCTGGTGGACCCGGACATCCTGCTGCTCGACGAGGCCACCGCCGCGCTCGACCTGGCCACCGAGATGGCCGTGAACCAGGCCTCCGAGCGGCTGCGCCAGGGCCGGTCCAACCGCCCTGGCGGTCGCACCACCCTGGTCATCGCGCACCGGCTGACCACGGCGGAGCGGGCCGACCGGGTGGTGGTGCTGGACCACGGGCGGGTGGTGGAGGACGGTACGCACGCCGAGCTGCTGGCCGCCGACGGGGCGTACGCCAAGCTCTGGCGCGCGTTCGTCGCCGAGGGCCACCACCGCGAGCCGGTGGCCGTCGAGGCGGCCGGCTGAATCGACCGATCGGCCCAGTCGACGACCCGTCGGGCAGCAGCCCGGCGGGTCGTTCGGTTACGGACCCATATCGAGCGTGCGCCAACTAGGTTGACTGGCGGCCATCCGGGGGTCGATTGGTACGGGGGCGGTGCCCGGAGCTGGTAGACAAGCGGGGCGACCGCGGAGAGCGGTCAGCGACCCCCCTGGAACCACCTCAGGTCGAGAGGCCCCTGCCCATGTCTTCGCGCGCTCGCGAGGCGGGGCGCAGCACTGCGCACCACGCTCCATTCCCCGGCCCGGCCACCACCCCCGGCCCCGCCGATCCGCCTGCCGGCAGCAGCGGCCCCACCCCGGCCGCGCTTCCGCTGCTCCCGCTCGCGGCCCTGTTCACCGTCGGCTACCTGCCGGCCTACCTGGTCCCCACCATCGCCACCCGGCTGTCCGACGCCCTCGGGTTGACGGACACTCAGGCCGGTGGCGTCGGCAGCGCCCTGCTGCTCGCCTCGGCCGCCGCCGGCATCGCACTGGCCGGCCGGGTGGGGCGGCTCGGTTCGGCCCGACTGGCCCGCGCCGGCCTGGCCCTGGTCACGCTCGGGTTCGCCCTGGCCGCCGGGTCGGGCGGCACCCCGCCGTTGCTGGTGGCCGGTTGCGTGCTCGGCGGCCTCGGCGCGGGCGCCGCCTCCGCGGTCGCCGGCACCGGGCTGGCCGGCACGGCCGATCCGCACCGCGCCTCGGTGCTGGGCCTGCTCGCCACCTCGCTCGCCGCGGCCGGCCTCTACCTGCTGCTGCCGCACCTGGGCGGCTCGCCGGCCGGCCCGTTCCTGGCGCTGGCGGCCCTCGGGCCGTTGGTGTTGCCGCTGACCTCCGCGCTGCCCGGGCCGCTGCCGTGCGCGCCGACCGCCGCGGGCCGGCTGCCGAACCGGTCGGCCGGTTTGCTGCTCGCCGCCACCACGGTGCTCTGGGCGGTGGTGCAGAACGCGCTCTGGGGCGTCAGCGGTCAGATCGGGTTGCACCGGGTCGGCTTCTCCGAGCGCGGGCTGGGCCTGGTCTTCGCGGTCGCCCTGGGCGGCGGGCTGGTCGGGGTGCTGGCCTCCGGCGTGCTGGGCAGCCGGGTCGGCCGGGTGCTGCCGCTCGGGCTCGGGACCGCGGCGATCGCGGGCTGCGTGGCACTGAGCGCGGCTGCCCGCTCGGCCGCCGGGTTCGCCGGCGGCGAGGTGCTGTGGAACGCGCTCTACCCGCTGGTCCTCACCTACCTGTTGGGGCTGGCGGCCGAGCTGGACCCGGCCGGGCGGTGGACCGTCCTGGTCGGTGCGGCCTCCGCGCTCGGCGTGGCGGGCGGTCCGCTGGCCGGGGCGACGATGCTGGTCGACCTGGGCTGCCCGCTCTTCGCGGTGGTGCTGGGCGGCGCGCTGCTGTTCACCGCGGTGCCGCTGGTGCTGCTGGCCCGGACCTTCTGCGGCCGGCCGCCGGGGGAGGTGCCGGTGGACCTGGCCATCGCGCTGCCGATCCCGGTGCCGCGCGCGGCCGAGCTCTGCGAGAGCGATCCGACCGCGGCCACCGCCACGGCAGCCTGAGCCTGCTCCGAGCCGGGCTCAGGCTCGGGCCGGGCCGAGTCGGAGCGGGCTCGGGCCGGGAGCTCAGGTCGAGATCAGCGAGGAGAGCAGACCCGAGACCTCCGTGCCCCGCGGCAGGTCGCTCACCTGCCCGTCGCCGACCTCGACCACCATCCAGCCGCCGCCGTCCGCGCGCAGCGCCAGGTCGGTGGTGACGAACCGGCACCCCAACATCCGGACCAGGGAGCGCACCTGGGTCAGGTCGGGGGCGGGGGACTCCTCGGGCGTGTCGGGGTGCGGGCCGGTCAGCACCGGTTCGCCGTCGACCCACCAGACCCGGGCCTCGGCCGGGCGGGCCGCACGGTTGGCTGCCGCCCCGCCGGTCCGTCCCGCCCCGCCGTTCCGCCCCGGACCGCCGGCCGGCTCGGTGGCCGGCGGCACGAAGGCGTGGAAGCGCCGCAGCACCACGCCACCGGCCAGGTACTCGCCCTGCAACTCGACGAACCGGTCCACCACCCGGGCCACGGCCGGCAGGTCGGCGAGGTCGGGGATGAAGCAGGCCTCGTGCCACTCGTCCTTGCGGGACTTCACGTAGTCCTTGACGATCGCGGGGCCCTGCCCGCCCAGCTTCGCCACCGCGGCGGCCAGTTCGGCCTCCTCGGCGTGGGCGGCCAGCCAGACGCTGTCCGGGGTGGCGCCCTCGAAGGTGCTGTACCAGCCGGGCAGCTCGTGGGCGGTGGCGTAGGCGGCGGCGCTGGTCAGCAGGTGGCAGCCGCGGTCGGCGAGCGCGCGGACGAACCCGGCGTAGGCGGTGACCGGGAGCATCCAGCCCCGGTACCAGGCCGGTCCGATGCCGGCGGGGACCCGGCGGACCCCCTCGACCGCGTCGCCGGCGAGCAGCGCGTCGTGGTCGACCAACGCGGTCTCGCCGCCCAGCCCCCGGACGAGTTGGGCCTCGTAGGAGTAGTGCGGGTCGACCCGTCGGGGGTTCAGCGGATCCTGGGGCAGCAGGATGGTCGGGGCTGGCATGCGCCACAGGGTAGCGGCGCACCGGGCTTCGATCGGCGGCTTTGTCGGCTCCGCGCGTCGGGGCGCACACTGCCGGGTGCGCCGAGGAGTGCGTCGGAAGCAGACGGCGGCGTGGCGGTGTGCGAACGAGCCGGTCCGCGCGCGGTCCGCGCCGGCGCTCCTGTCGTCAGCTGCGCCGGCGGCGGCCGCCGCCGTGCTCCGGCGCGAGCTGCCAGTCCCGTGCGCGCAACTCGCGGTCGTGCAAGGCCTCGGTGTTGATCAGCACGGTCAACTCGGCCCGGCCGAGCTCCTCGAAGCCCAGTCCGGTGGCCTCCAACAGGACCTCGGTCGGCACCGAGATCGCGATCGAGGGGCGCCAGGACGGCAGCACCGCCAGCGTGGTGCCGCGGCCGACCCGGATCAGCTGCGCGGTGACCCGCCGCTGGCGCTGTTCCTCCCGGGTCCCGATGCCCGGCACCGGACGCGGACCACCGATCAGGATGCCGAGCGGCGGTTCGGCCGCGTCACTCCCGCCGTCTTCGCCGTCCTCGGTGGGTTCGAGAGCGGGGTCGAGGGCGGGCTCGAGGGCGACACCGCCCACCGGGCGCCTGCCCGCCTCCGCCGGCACCCGGTCCGTCGGTACCCCGGCCCCCGCGGCGTGCTCCGCCGGGGTCTCCCCGTCCCGCGGGTCGAGGGGACCGGACCGCAGCCCGCCACGCCGGGTCGGCACCGGACGGCGGATCCGCGGCCGGGGGCGGACCGGCGAGGGACGCCAGGCATCCGCACCCCCGACCGCACCGTCCGGAATCCCCTCCTGCTCGCCGTCCGCCGGCGCCTCGACGCCGCCGGTCCGCGGCGCCGGCACCGCACCGCCGGGGCCGCCGCCGCGCACCCCCGTCGGCCGCTCGCGGCCGGGGTCGGTCCCGGCGAGCCGCAGCAACTGTTCGACCTCGGCCACCGACTGGTGGCTGGCCCTGGCCAGGTCCGCCAGGTCGGCCCCCCGTTCGTAGGCGGAACGCAGTCGCGCCGCCAGGCCGGCCCGGAGGTTCGCCGTGGTCGCGGCGCCGGGGTCGCGGCGCACCGGCGGGGCCGGCGAGGTCGCGGGAGCCGCCGGCGTGCCGGAACCCTCCGTCGTGCCGGAACCCGCCGGGGCCGCCGCGCCGGGCTGCTCGGCTCCGGCGGTCGGCGCGCAGACCTGCGGCAGCTCGGCCGTCGCCTCACCGGCCACGGAATGGTTCGGTGTGTCCATCGGTATGAACGATGAGCTCATCGGTGAGGTCCTCCGGTGTACAGTCCGCCCGAATCCTGCCGTACCGGAGGGGGAACGTCCATGGGACGGGCAGGCGAACCCCACCCATCTTCCCGGCAACCGGACGGCCGAACAGGCCAGGAATACGCCAAAGCAGAGCTTGGTCGCCAGAGTTGACGATCAGTCCGGGCAGGCTCTCAGGGAACTCTCATCTACGCGTGACTCTTTGACTGGGGATGAGTGCCGCGCGAGCGACAATGAGACTCGAACGCACGACCGCCAGGCGGCCCCGGCCGCCCGGGCCTGCCGCCTGCACACCTCAGCCTCGGCACCTGGAGGACGCACGGACATGGGCACGCCACCGGACCACCCGCTCGGCACCACCCCGCCGCCCGCGCAGGCCCTGACCCGCCCCCGCAAGCTCGTCCCGGGCGACCGGGTGGCGCTGGTCGCGCCCGGCGGGCCGATCGACCCGGACCGGCTCGACGCCGGCTGCGCCATCCTGCGCTCCTGGGGGCTGGAACCGGTCGTCGCCCCGCACGTCCTCGACGTCCACCCCAGGGCCGGCTACCTCGCCGGCACCGACCGGGACCGGGCCGCCGACCTCCAGCAGGCCTGGCTCGACCCCTCCATCGCGGCGGTCCTCTGCGCCCGCGGCGGCTTCGGCGCCCAGTTGGTCTGCGACCTGCTCGACTGGGACGCGATGCGGGCCGCCGGCCCCAAGCTGCTGATCGGCTTCAGCGACATCAGCGCCCTGCACGAGCACGTCGCGATCCGGCTCGGCGTGGCCTCGCTCTACGGGCCGATGGGCGCCGCCGCCTCCTTCGTCGACGATCCGGCCACCCGCGAGCACCTGCGCCGCACCCTTTTCGAGCCGGCCACCGTCACCACCCTGACCGGCCCCGAGGCCGGGCCGCTGTGCCCCGGCCGGGCCCACGGCATCACCGCCGGCGGCTGCGCCTCGGTGCTCGCCGCCGAGCGCGGCACGCACGGTGCACGGCAGTCCTTCGCCGGCAGCATCCTGCTGCTGGAGGACGTCAACGAGCACCCGTACCGGCTCGACCGGATCCTCAGCCAGCTGACCCGCTCCGGCGCCCTGGACGGTGTCCGCGGGGTGGCCCTGGGTTCCTGGGAGGGCTGCGGGGCACCCGGGCGGATCCGGAACGTCATGCTGGAGCGCCTCGGCCCGCTCGGTGTCCCGATCCTCTGGGAACTGGGCTTCGGGCACGGCCGGTCCACCCTCACGGTCCCGCTGGGGCTGCCCGCCGTCCTGGACGCGGACGCCGGCACCCTCACCCTGGACCTCCCGGCCCTGGCCGACTGAACGAACAGGTGAGAGGGTCAGCAGACCCGGACGACCGGCCGGGCGAACGACCCGGAGAACCGAGCAGGGACAAATGAGCGCACACCAGCCCGGCCCGACCTCCACCGAGCAGCCCGCCGACCTGGTCGCCGGCCTGCTCGCGCTGCTGCGCACCGGCCGCCCGGGCGGGCGCACCCTGCTCGGCCTGACCGGAGCGCCCGCCGCCGGCAAGTCCACCCTCGCCCGCCACCTGGTCACCGAGGTCAACCGGGCCGAGGGAGCGGGCACGGCCGCCTACGTGCCGATGGACGGCTTCCACCTCTCCAACGCGCAGCTCGACCAGCTGGGCCTGCGCCACCGCAAGGGGGCACCGGCCACCTTCGACGTGCGGGGCTACCTGGCCCTGCTGGAGCGGCTCACCGCCGACCGCTTCCATGACATCTACGTCCCCGACTTCGACCGCACGCTGGACGAGCCGGTCGCCGCCCGCCACCTGGTCACGCCCGCCACCCGGCTGGTGGTGACCGAGGGGAACTACCTGGCCGCCGACGCACCCGGCTGGTCCGAGGCCCGCGCGCTGCTGCGCGAGCTCTGGTACGTCGAGGCCGAGGACGCGGTCCGGGCCGAGCGGCTGGTCCGGCGGCACCGGGCCGGCGGGCAGGACCGCCCGACCGCCGAGGCCCGGATCGCCGGCAACGACCAGCCCAACGGCGAGTACGTGAAGCTGGGCCGCGCCCGCTGCACCAGGACCGTCCGGCTCGCCGAGCTGCCGCGGTTTGCTGCGGGCCCGGACGAGGAGTAAGGTTCTCTAGTCGCTCGGCAGGGAGCACCGGACACGCGTCTGCGCGGACGGTCCCGGGGCGGCCACTCTCCTGGAACACCACCCTCAGCAAGAACGTCGTCTGCTGACGCGTCGCTTTTTGCACGCTTCTGCGGAAGGCTTGTTTTGCTGTGCCGGTAATTCGGTTGTTCTGGTGCGGGTGGGCCTGGATTCGCTTTTCGGAGCGGGGTTGGGCTAAAGTTCAACACGTCGGACGGGCCGTCAGGTCCGGTACGGCGAAGGCCTCTTGAGGCCGAAGCGGTGCGGAGGACCTGG
>NZ_JBNQTI010000153.1:0-23217 GCF_050325825.1 Kitasatospora sp. LaBMicrA B282 | reverse complement strand
GGCGCCGGTGCCTGGGCCGGCAGGGGCGAGGCCGCTCTGGGGGCCGCGGGCGCACCGTCCGGCCCCGCGGCGGCGGACTCCAGGGCGGCAGCGATCGCCGCGGCCTCGAGCAGCGCGGGATCGGGCGCCGCCAGGCCCTGCTCGGCGCCGGCCAGCGCCACCCAGGCGGGGACGTCCGGGTGGAAGTGGGCGCGCAGCGCCAGGTGGCCGTCGCGGATCTCGATCACCCGGCGGTAGAGCGCGAACTCGGGATTGCGGGTGCCACCGGTCCGGGTGGGCAGCACGATCTGCGGGTGCACGGCGTGCAGGGCGCTCCACAACGGGCCGATCCTGCGGTACTGCCGCCAGGCGCGCAGCTGGCGCACCGGGCGGCTCAGCGAGGCGGTGAGGGCGGGCAGCGAGAGCCCGGCCAGCGCCAGCGTCAGGCAGAGCACCGCGGTGGCGGCGGCCGATCCGTCCTCGGCCAACTCCTGGTGGCCGGTGGTGAGCGCCTCCACCAGCGGGATCACGCTGGCGGCCGCCCAGAGCACGCCGAGCACCGCGCCGAGCTGGGAGAGCCGCAGCCCGCGCCGCAGTACCCCGGGACCCAGCTCGCGCGCGGCCCGGTGGACCAGCACCGCGAACAGCGCCACGCACCAGCAGCCGTGCAGGGTGAAGAGGGTGTCGTAGCCGACCAGGGCGGCCCGGGTGAGCGGGGCCCGGCCGGCCGCGAGGACATCGCCGTGCACCGAGACCCCGGCGGCCAGGTAGGCGGCGGCGCAGCCGACCAGCACCAGTCCGGACGCCAGCCGCTGCCGGGCCGCCGCGGCCGCCGCCACCGGGGCGGGCCGGACCGAGAGCGCCAGCAGTGCCAGGAACCCCTCGGCGGCGAGCTTCAACTCCGCACCCGCCAGCGGCAGCAGCCGCGGCAGCCAGGCCCAGCCGCAGCCGTCCGCGGCCCGCACGGTGGCCGGCGCCAGCACGGCCATCGCCAGGCCGATGCAGCCGGTGAACGCCACCAGGTACTGCCGCCCACCCCTCCCCGCCGCCCCCCGGGTCAACGCCAGCCGGCACCCGGCGCCGAGCACCGCGAAGGCGCAGAGCAGGTAGTAGGCAAGACTCCTCATCCAGCCGGCGCCCCTCCACACCGACCGTCCGCCCCCGCCGCGGGCCGTGCCCGGTAGGTCGGACCCCGGCCGAGCCCGTCGCCCTGGCCTGCGTCGGGCTCGCCCGCCTGTCCCTGGCGGCGCTGGTCACCGTGGCCTGTTCCAGGCCGGTTGCCCTGGCCGCCGCTGGGCTCACCCAACTGTCCGCCGCCTAGCCGGTCGCCCAGGTCACCGTCGACCTCGCCGGCCTGCCCCCGACCAAGCCGGTCACCCCGGCCCGCGCCGGGTCTGCCCGCCTGGTCCCGGCTGGGCTCGTCGGCCTGCTCCCGGCCACCCTGGTCCGTTCCCGGCCGGTCACCATGGCCGCGGCCATGCCCGCCAGCCTGCCCGCTGCCGAGCCGGTCACCCAGGCGCACGCCTTCTCGGCTGCCGCTGGGCCCCCCTTCCCCGCCGAGCCGGTCACCCCGCCCTGGGTCGGGCCCGCCTGCCTGGCCGCTGCTTGGTTGGCCCGCCTGCCGCAGGCCGAGCTGATCACCCTGGCTCGCGCCGACCCCGCCGCCCTGCTCCCCGCCGAGCCCGTCACCCTGCCCCGCTCCCAGCCGCTCACCCTGCCCCGCGCCGGGCCCGCTCGCCTGCCAGCCGCCGAGGCGGTCGGCCGGGCCCAGGCCGATGCGGGCGAGGCCGGCGAGCCGGCGTCGCCCGACTGCGGCGGCACCGGCGGCAGGACCGGCGGGGCCGGGTAACCCGAACTGGGCGGTGAGGACGTCGACCGAGGCGCCGCCGCCCGGGGGCTCGCCGCGGGTGGCTCGGTGGAGCACCAGGGAGGCGAAGAGTTCGGCCTCCTGCTCCGCCACCTCGCCGTACCCGCCGCGCCCGAGGACCCGCTTGATCAGCTCGGGCGACAGCGTGGGCAGCAGCAGTTCGGCGGCGCCGGGCCCGAGCACCGTGCTCTCCCGGTGGCCGCAGAGCAGGTGGCCCACCTCGTGCAGCACGATGTGCTGCTGGTGCAGCGGCGAGGTGTCGCGCGGGTAGCCGATGTACTCGGCCCGGTCGGTGCTGACCAGCAGGCCGCACGGGCCGCAGGCGCGGGTGGGCAGCGGCAGCAGCTCGATCGGCCGGTCGAGCCGCTCGGCCAGCGCGGCCACCAGCGCGGCCACGTCGAAGGGCACGGGCAGCGGCAGTTCGTCGGCCAGCCGGCGGCACTGCCGCCACAGCCGCCGGTGCGCTCGCCGCTGCCCGGGCACCGCGCTCACCGCCCCTCAGTCCGGCCGGTCGGCGGTGGCGGCGCACCGGTCGTCGGCCCGGGTGGTGCCGCCCCGGGCTGCGGCCCCCGCGCCCGTGGCCGCCTCACCGGCCGCCTCGCCGGCCTCCCGCCGGGCGATCGAGTCGATCATCTCGGTGATCGTCCCCAGGCCCTCCGGCGACAGCGTCACCGCGCGCAGCGCCACCTCCCGCACCCCGGTGTCGCGCAGGGCGCCCAACAGGGTCAGCTCCTCGGCGATCCGGCGGCTCTGTTCGTCGTCGAAGAAGTAGGCCGGCGGGATCTGGAAGAACTGGGCCAGCGCCTCGACGTGCCGGATCGTCGGGTTGTCCCGGCGGCCGGTGCGCAGTTGCCACAGGTAGGTGGTCGAGAAGCTCTCCCCGGTGGACTCCCGGCAGGCCCGGGCCACCTCCTCGTTGGTGTAAGGCTGGCGGTCGGGCCGGCGGACGATCTCGAAGAGCCGCTCGATCCGGTCGGCGAGCGTGGGTCGGCGCTGCTCCGCGGTTGCCACGGCACCCCTCCTCTCGACACCCCGAGCGCCAGAGTACCGGCCCGAACCACCGCCCGCACGAGCTCGGGTGGACCGGTACCCGGCGGCCGCAGCAGACGTGACGGAGCGTCAGTGCACCTCGCCCGGCCGCGGCCTGGCCTCGCGCCGTTCGGTGAGCCGGGGTCCGGCGGCCAGCCCGGCATCCAGGCCGGCATCCAGGCGGGCGGTCAACCCGGCGTCGAGCCCGGTGGCCAAGCCGGCATCCAGCAGGCCCGAGGTGATGTCCAGCTCGACCGGCGTGGTGCTCAGCTCGTAGTGCAGCCGGTCGGCCGGCACCCCGTCGCGCTGGAACCGCTCGACCATGCTGACCACCATGTCGTCCGGCCCGCTGACGAAGACCTCGTGCTCCACCCAGTGCCCCTGGGCCGGCACCACCTCGGGCAGCCGACCCACCACGCCCGGGAAGCCGATCTCCTCGGAGATCACCGGCACCAGGATCAACCGGGGGAAGACCCCGGCGAGTTGGCGCAGGCCCTCCAGGTCGTAGAGGTCGCGCTCGTGCCGGGCGCCGACGAACAGGTGCAGGGTGAGCGGCCGGTGGCGCGCGATCATCTCCTCGACCAGCGCCTTCATCGGGGCCAGCCCGGTGCCGCCGGCCACGCAGACCACCCGGCGGGACGGGCGTTCCGGCAGGGTGAGGCCGCCGCGGCCCGGACCGAGCCGCACCACGTCGCCGACCCGGGTGTGGTGGACCAGCGCGTTGCTGACCCAGCCGGCCGGCACCGCCCGCACGTGCAGGGTCAGCAGGCCGTCGCGGCGCGGGGCGTTGGCGATCGAGTAGGGACGCCAGACCCGCGGCCAGCGCGCGGTCTCCACGGTGGTGTACTGGCCGGCCCGGTAGGGGAAGGGCGCGTCGGGGCGCAGGGTCAGCACCGCGAGGTCCGGCCCGCGCTGCTCGTGGGCCACCACCTCGGCCAGCCAACTGGCCGGGGTGCGCCCGGCCTCGGCCTCGGCGGCGCCGCTCATGGCCGCGGCGATCTGCTGGTAGGCGGCGGTCCAGGCCTGCTCGTGCGCCGGGGTCCAGGCCTCGCCGGCGAACTTGCGCAGGGTGGCGAGCAGGGCCGCGCCGACGGCGTCGTAGTGCTCGGTGCGCACCCCGTACTTGCGGTGGTCGCGGCCCAGCTGCTGGAGGAAGCCGGTGAGTTCGGCGGGGCGGTCGAGCATCCGCACGGCGCCGGCCAGGGCCTGGAAGAGCCGGTCGCGCTGCACGTCCATGGCCGGCGGGAAGAACTCGCGGACCTCGGGGTTGTGGAGGAAGAGGGTGGCGTAGAAATGGCCGGTGAGCTTCGCGGCGTTCTCGGGGTGGCGCTGAACCAGGGCGAAGCTCTCGCGGATCAGGGTCAGGTCGTCAGTCATGGCAAGTAATGGCGCGGCGTCGGGGACGCGGCGTCAGAATCCTCGTTCGCTGGTTTCCTTGGCGCCGAAGAAGTCGCCGCCCTTGCGTCGTACGTCGTCGCTGCCCCAGGACCGGGTGCGCGGTGCGGGGACGAAGCGCGGGATGTGCTTGGCACAGTGCAGGTAGGCCTCGTCGACGGCCACCACGACCCAGAGTTCGGCGCGGCGGCCGGGGGCGCTCTCCACGGGCAACTCGGGGACCGTGGCGCGCAGCAGGGCGTCCTCGACCACCCGGGCGCGGCCGTTGATGTGCAGGCCGATCACGTCGCGGACGAAGTCGATCAGCAGCAGGCCGACGTGGCCGTTCTCGCAGATGTTGCCGAGGCTCGCCATCACCCCGTTGCCGCGGTACTCGGGGTAGGCGAGGGTCCGTTCGTCGATCACGTGCAGGAAGCCGGGCGGGCCGGCCCGGAAGCTGGCGTCGCACTCGCCCCTGGCGTCCGAGCTGGCCACGAAGGCCATCTCCTGACGGGCGACGAACTCGCGCATCCGCGGGTTCAGGTGGTCGAGCACCTGGTCCCGGTAGAAGCGGTCGGCGCGATCGGTGGAACCGTACGCCAGCTGCAGGTGGTGCTCTCCGGTCGAGCCGGGGCGGTGCAGGAGGTGCTCGGCCATCGGGCCTCCGTGTGAGGGACATCCAATAGAACGGCTGCCGGCCCGGAAAAAGGGCATGGCAGTGTCAAGGGCATGACAAGATCTCCCCCGGATGTGCACAACTTTCGGCCAACGCACCGGCGTTCGACCGTGACTGGAACCCTACACGTAGGGCGACGGGTGGTCACCTGTAAGTGTGGGAAAGCTGTGGTGACCTGGTGCCGGATCCCGTAACGCCGCGTGTCGACCGGCCCGGATGTGCGTCGGCCCGTAGCACGGGTGTCGGCGCAGGTGGCGGAATCCGGCCTCGGTGGCCCGCGGGCGGACGCCGACCGGGCGGTGGTGTGCAGCGAGTCCGGGCCCGGCCCGGCCGACCCCAACCGGGCCGGGCCCAGACTCGTGCGCGGGGTGGCGGGCCCGGGGGAACCCGCCACCCCGTCGGAACCGGCGGCCGAACTCATGCACAGTCGGGGCCGCCGGAGTTCCGGGAGGGTGGTGTGCCCGGGGAAGCCACCACCCGTCCCGGAGTCTTCGGGGTACTACAGGAAATGCGGTCATGCGGTCCAGCGGTCGTGCGGTCCTAGGGCAGCTGCCTCCCGGAGTTGCCGCCGCTCTGCCCCGCGCCGCCGTTCTGGCCCTGCGGGGGGTGGGTGCGGCCGTCTCCGGTCGGGTCGGGCACCGGGAGCCCGGTGCCCGGCACCGGCAGCGGGCGCTCCGGCGTCGGCGAACCGCCGCGGGGCGCGGGCACGGACGGCGCCGCCGACCTGCCCTGGCCGCCCGGGCCGTTGCCGTTGCCGGGGTCGTCCTGCCGGCTCAGCGCGGCGCAGAAGTCCCGGACCCGGTCCGAGCCGCCCGCCGCGCGCGTCAGCGGCTCGAACCGGGAGTTGGCGGAGCCCGGCTGGCCGTTGCTCGGCCACTGCTGGCAGAGCGGCAGCAGCTGGGTGGCCAGCGCGGTCCCGCTGGGCAGCGGCTGCCCGGTCGGGAGCTGCTTGCCGTCGGGACCGACCGTCGACGGGGTGTCGCCGGTCGGGCCGCCCGGGGTCGCCGGAGTGTCCGGGCCGCCCGTGCTCGCCGAACCGCCCGGCGCCGGCCGCAGCGGACCGGGCCCGCTCGACTTCGAGGCCTTCGGCTGCCCGGACCCGCCCGGGCCCGTCCAACCGGCGCTCGGAGTGGCGGAGACCAGGCCGGTGCCGGCCGCGTTGTCGGTGGGCACGGCGTGACCGGGGCCGCCGAGCACGGTCGGCAGGTGACCGGTTCCGGCCGCCACCGCGACCCCGCCGATCGCCGTCACCGCCAGCGCCGCCACGGCGGCGCGCGCACTGAGGAACCGCGTGGGCACGCGGAACCTCTGCGGTGCGCAGCTGGCCATCGGGCGACTCCGGGACGAGGACGGGACGGGCGGGGTGGTGCCGGTCGGGCTGGTGCTGATCGAGCCGAGACGGGCGGCCGACCGGAACGCGGTCACGGCCGCCTCCTCCCCGGCCAGCTCGTGCTCGGTCGCCGGGGCGGCCGCGGCGGCGAGCAGTCCGGAGAGGGCGTCCAGACCGCCCTGCGTACCGTCCGTGGCGCCGGCCAGCAGGTGCTCGGCGGCGTCGCGGTCGATCCGACGGGATCGGTTGGTGCTCATCTCATGTCCTTCAGCGTCGAGGCTCCGGGTTGTGTCACACCTTCGGCGGATTTTTTTTCGAGCCGTTTCGACGGGCCGCGCTGCGGCGGCAGGGAGCCCGGGGAGTCGAGCAGTTTGGCCAGCCGGCGCAGGCCGCGGTGGGCGGCCATCCGGACCGTGCCGGCCCGCTTGCCGAGCACCCTGGCCGCGCTCTCCGCGTCCAGCTGGAGCACCACCCGCAGCAGGACCGCCTCGGCCTGGTCCCGGGGCAGTCCGGCGATCAGGTCCAGCGCCTGCCGGGTCCCCATGGTGGCCAGCACGCTGCCCTCGGTGTCCTCCCGGGCGGGCAGGTCGAGCAACTCCTCGACCGGCAGGTCCGCGGTCGGCCGGCGGCGCCGGGCCCGCAGGTGGTCCATCGCGCGGTGCCGGGCGATGGTGGCGGCCCAGCCGCGGAAGCCGTCCCCGTCGCCGCGGAAGGTGTGCAGGTCGCGGGCGATCTGCAGCCAGGCCTCGGAGGCGACGTCCTCCGCGTCGCCGGCGCTCGAGTCGTCGCCGCCGACCAGGACCCGCAGGTAGCGCAGCAGCAGCGGCTGCACGGTCCGGAAGACCAGCCGGAACGCCTCCTCGTCGCCGCCCTGCGCGGCCCGCACCGCGCACCCGAGCTGGTCGCCCGCCTCCGCGGCCCCGGGGGCGCCGACCCCGGCGGGGGCGGCGGACGGGGGCGGCAGCGGGTCGGCGGCGTCGGCGTACCCGAACTGATCTGCGTTTTGCACCGGGCCATCATCCCCTCTCTCCGGGCCTGGACATGCAAGATCCCGTCCGCTGCGGGTGTGCGGACGGGATCGGAGTGCGGGATCGCCGCTGGCAGCGGCGTTTCTGTGAGATCACTGGGGACTGACGGTGGGTCAGGTGGGAACGGTGGGCGGTCCGGCGTCGGTCCGGCGTCGGTCCGCGGCCAGTCCGGTGCCGGACCGGCCGCGGCCCCGCACCGACAACGGCTCAGGCGACCCGGCGGCCCTTCGCCGGCCGGCCCTCGGCCCGCTCCAGGTCGTGGTGGATCGGCCCGGCGCCCGCGGACAGCGGCAGGCAGCCGCCGCCGCGCCGGCTGGCGACGATCTCGGCGGCGACCGCCACCGCGGTCTCCTCCGGCGTGCGGGCGCCCAGGTCCAGGCCGATCGGCGAGCGCAGCCGGGCGATCTCCGCCTCGGACAGGCCCACCTCGCGCAGCCGGGCGTTGCGGTCCAGGTGGGTCTTGCGCGAGCCCATCGCCCCGACGAAGCCGACCGGCAGCCGCAGCGCCCGCTCCAGCAGCGGGATGTCGAACTTGGCGTCGTGGGTGAGCACGCAGAGCACGGTCCGGCCGTCGATCGCCTCGAGCTGGCTCTCCAGGTAGCGGTGCGGCCAGTCGACCACCACCTCGTCGGCCTCCGGGAACCGCCGCTCGGTGGCGAAGACCGGGCGGGCGTCGCAGACGGTGACGCGGTAGCCGAGGAACTTGCCGACCCGCACCACGGCGGCGGCGAAGTCGATCGCGCCGAAGACCAGCATCCGCGGCTTGGGCACGTAGGACTCGACGAAGAAGGTCACGGTCCCGTCGGCCGGCCCGGTGGCCGTCTCCGCCGCGAGGGCGGGGGTGCAGGGGCGGCCGTCCAGCGCCAGCGTGACCTTGCCGGTGCGCCCGGCGTCCAGCAGCGCCCGGGCCTCGGCGACGGCCTGGCGCTCCAGGGCGCCGGTGGTGGAGGGGCCGCCGGGGGAGAGGGTGCCGTGGTGGGTGTCGGCGGTGACCGCGACGGTGGCACCGAGCAGGCCGGCCGGGCCCTCGATCACCCGGACCAGCGCCACCGGCGTGCCCGAGGCGATGTAGGTGATGCCGGCGTCCAGTCCCGCGTCCTGGCCGGGGACGATCGGCTGGACGAAGACGTCCAGGATCCCGCCGCAGGTCAGGCCGACCGCGAAGGCGTCCTCGTCGCTGTAGCCGAAGCGCTCCAGCACGGGCTCGCCGGACTCGATCGCCTCCCGGCACAGCTCGTAGACCGCGCCCTCGACGCACCCGCCGGAGACGCTGCCGACCGCCTCGCCGGCCGCGTCCACGGCCAGCGCCGCGCCCGGGTCGCGCGGTGCGCTGCCGGAGACGCCCACCACGGTGGCCACGGCGAAGGAGCGCCCGGCGGCGTGCCAGGCCTGCAACTGCTCGGCGATGTCCTGCATGTCCGTGGCTCCTATCGGTGTGTCGTGGGTCGGCGTTCGGTTCCGGGATGACGAGGCGAGGGCGGGAAAGCGGGGCTGGGGGGGGGGGGGGGGGGGGGGGGGGGGGGGCGGAGGTCCCCCCCCCCGCGCCGCCGGTGTGAGTACCGGTACTACTAGTGGACTCCCAACCACTCCTTGATCGGAGTGAGTGCGAAGTAGATCACGAAGACCGCGGTCAGGATCCACATCAGCGGACCGGGCTCGCGCCACTGGCCCTTGCCGGCCTTGATCACGGTGTAGGAGATGACACCCGCGGCGACACCGGCGGTGATGCTGTAGGTGAACGGCATCATCACGCAGGTCAGGAAGGCCGGGATGGCGATGTCGCGGTTGGCCCAGTCGATGTGCCGGGCCTGGCTCATCATCATCGAGCCGATCACCACCAGGGCGGCGGAGGCGACCTCGACCGGCACGATGCCGGCCAGCGGGGAGAAGAAGAGCATCAGGGCGAAGACGCCGCCGGTGACCACCGAGGCGAGACCGGTGCGCGCACCCTCGCCGACGCCGGTGGCGGACTCGACGAAGACCGTCTGGCCGGAGGCGCCGAACAGGCCGCCGATCGCACCGCCGGAACCGTCGATGAACAGGGCCTTGGACAGACCGGGCATCCGGCCCTCGCTGTCGGCCAGACCGGCCTCGGTGCCGACGCCGATGATGGTCGCCATCGCGTCGAAGAAGCCGGCGAGCACCAGGGTGAAGACCGCCACCGTGGCGCTGATCGCGCCCATGCCCTTGCCGCCGAACGCGCCGAACAGGTCCACGTGACCCAGCAGGCCGAAGTTGGGCGCGGCGACCGGGCTGCCCGGCCAGACCGGCGGGGCGCTGCCCCAGCTCTTGGTCGGGATGTGGGCGATCGCGTTGACGACGAAGGCGAAGGCGGTGCCGGCCGTGATGCCGATCAGGATGGCGCCGCGGACGTTGCGGGCCAGCAGCACGAAGATGATCAGCAGCGTGACGGCGAAGCAGACCACCGGCCAGCCGGTGAGGTCACCCTCGGGGCCGAGCGAGACCAGGGTCGGGCCGCCGCTCTCCACGAAGCCGGCCTTGTGCAGGCCGATCAGCGAGACGAAGAGGCCGATGCCGATGGTGATGGCGTGCTTGAGCGGCAGTGGGATGCCGTTCATGATCTTCTCGCGCAGGCCGGAGACGACCAGCAGCACGATCAGCAGACCGTAGATGACGCAGAGGCCGAACGCCTGGGCCCAGGTGGTGTGCGGGACGACCAGCGCGGAGACCGCGCCGGACACCGAGAGGCCGGCGGCGACCGCCAGGGGCACGTTGCCCACCACGCCCATCAGGATCGTGGTGACGGCGGCGGCGAGCGCCGTCGCGGTGGTGAGCTGGGCGTGGTCCAGCTTGGCGCCGGTGACGTCGGCACCGCTCAGGATGAGCGGGTTGAGCAGGACGATGTACGCCATCGCCATGAAGGTGGTCAGACCACCGCGGATCTCGTTGCCGAAGGTCGAGCCTCTGGCCGAGATTTTGAAGTACGTGTCGAGGACTCCTGACAGTCCTGGTGCCGGGGGCGGCGTGGGGGCGCCGGCCTGGGCGGGAATCTCTTCAGTGGTGCCTGGCTCCGTGGGGATCCGGGACATGTCCACTCCCAAGTGTCATAGGGGATTGGGGTGGGCGAGCCGACCTCTCCGGTCGTGAGGGGTGACCGGAAAGGGGGACTTGTTCGACTCACGAGGTGCACTCTGTAGTGCGTGCGGTGCGTTGGGGTGGTGCGCACCGCTGCAGAGCCCCGGCGTGGGAGAGGCAGCGGGATGTGGTGCACGTACGAGTACTGCTGGGTGGAGCTGGTGGTGCTGGTGGTGCTGGGTGGTGCGACCCCGGGGCGGTGGGGGAAGACTGACCACCGCCCCGGGGAAGTCTCAGCGGGTCAGAGCGTCCCGGTGAGGTGCTCGGGCCGGACCGGGATCCGGTTGAGGGCGATGCCCGTGGCCTGCCGGATCGCGGCGACGATCGAGGGGGTGGCGGAGACCGTGGGCGCCTCGCCGACACCGCGCAGCCCGTAGGGGGCGTTCGGGTCGGGGAGCTCCAGGACGTCCACCGGGATCGGCGGGACGTCCAGGATGGTCGGGATCAGGTAGTCGGTGAAGGAGGCGTTGCGGACCTTGCCGTCCTTGACGATGATCTCCTCCATCACCGCCAGGCCCAGCGCCTGGGTGCAGCCGCCCTGGATCTGGCCGACCACCGAGAGCGGGTTGAGCGCCTTGCCGACGTCCTGGGCGGCGGTCAGCTCGACCACCTTCACCAGGCCCAGCTCGACGTCCACGTCGACCACCGCGCGGTTGGCGCAGAAGGTGTACTGGACGTGGCCGAAGCCCTGCCCGGTCTCCTTGTCGAACGCCTCGGTCGGGCGGTGGTGGTGCTCGCGGGTCAGGTCGATCGCCTCGTCGCCGAGCAGGTCGACCATCGAGACCAGCACGCCCTGCGACTCGGAGACCACCTTGCCGCCGATCAGCGACAGGTCGTTCTGGGTCCAGCCGTAGCGCTTGCGGCCCTTCTCGATCAGCGCCTGCGCGACCGCCTCGGCCGCGTACTTCACGGCGCCACCGGTCATGTAGGTCTGCCGCGAGGCGGAGGTGGAGCCGGCCGAACCGACCTCGGTGTTGGCCGGGTGGATGGTGACCTGCTCGACGCCCAGCTCGGTGCGGGCGATCTGGGCGTGCACGGTGACGCCGCCCTGGCCGACCTCGGCCATCGCGGTGTGCACCATGGCGACCGGCTCGCCGCCGATGACCTCCAGGCGGACCCGGGCGGTGGAGTAGTCGTCGAAGCCCTCGGAGAAGCCGACGTTCTTGATGCCGACCGAGTAGCCGATGCCGCGCACGATGCCCTCGCCGTGCGAGGTGTTCGACAGCGCGCCGGGCAGCTCGCGGATGTCCAGGTTGGTCAGGTCCAGCGGCGGCGGCAGCGGCATGTCCTTGACCCGCTGGAGCAGCTCGGCGACCGGGGCCGGCGAGTCGATCTGCTGGCCGGTGGGCATGTAGTCGCCCTCCGACATCGCGTTCAGCTGGCGCAGCTCCACCGGGTCCATGCCCAGCTCGGCGGCGAGCTTGTCCATCTGCGACTCGTAGCCGAAGCAGGCCTGCACCGCACCGAAGCCGCGCATCGCGCCGCAGCTCGGGTTGTTGGTGTAGAGGGCGATGGCCTCCATCCGCACGTTCGGGATGTTGTACGGGCCGTTGCCCAGCGAGGCCGCGTTGCCGACCACGGCGGGGGAGGCGGAGGCGTAGGCGCCGCCGTCCAGCACCAGGCGGACGTCGGCGTAGACCAGCTTGCCGTCGCGGGTCGCGCCGTGCTCGTAGCTCATCTTGGCCGGGTGGCGGTGCACGTGGCCGAAGAAGGACTCGTCGCGGGCGTAGACGATCTTGACCGGCTTGCCGGTGCGCTGGGCCAGCAGCGAGGCGTGGATCTGCATCGACAGGTCCTCGCGGCCGCCGAACGCGCCGCCGACGCCGGCCAGGGTGAGGCGGACCTTCTCCTCGGGCAGGCCGAGCACCGGGGCCATCTGCTGGCGGTCCACGTGCAGCCACTGGGTGGCGACGTAGAGGTCGATGCCGCCGTCCTCGGCGGGAACCGCCAGGCCGGACTCCGGGCCGAGGAAGGCCTGGTCCTGCATGCCGACCTCGTACACGCCCTTGACGACCACGTCGGCCAGCGCCTTGACCTCGTCGGTCACGCCCTTGCCGTAGACCAGCTTCTGGCTGTGGCAGATGTTGCCGGAGGCGTGCGACTTGTACTCGTGCGGCTCGTGCACGTAGCCGTTCAGCTCCGGGTCGAGCGCCTGCTCCTCGGTGGTGATCGGGGTGAGCACCTCGTACTCGACCTTGATCTTCTTCACCGCGCGGCGGGCGGTCTCCGGGTGGTCGGCCGCGACCAGCGCGATCGCCTCGCCGTGGTACCGGACCTTGTCGATCGCCAGGGCCGGCTGGTCCTGGATCTCCAGGCCGTAGTACTTGGAGCCCGGGATGTCCTCGTGGGTCAGCACCGCGTAGACGCCCGGGGTCTTCAGCGCCTCGGAGATGTCCACGCTGAGGATGTTGGCGCGCGGGTGCGGCGAGCGCAGCGCCATGCCCCAGAGCATGTCCTCGTGCCACATGTCGGAGGAGTAGGCGAACTCGCCCTTCACCTTGAGGTTGCCGTCGGGGCGCAGCGGCGAGCCGCCGATGCCGTGCGGCGAGCCGGTGGTGATGTCCTGGAGGTTCTTCTGCCCCTGGATGGTGCGTGCACTCATTCGGACGTACCCACCTTCTGGCACTTGCGGGCGGAAGCCAGCCGCACCGCGTCCATGATCTTCTCGTAACCGGTGCAGCGGCACAGGTTGCCGCTCAGCGCCTCGCGGATGTCGGTGTCGCTGGGCTGCGGCCGGCGGTCCAGCAGCGCGTCGGTCTGCACCAGCAGGCCCGGGGTGCAGAAGCCGCACTGCACGGCGCCGGCGTCGATGAACGCCTGCTGGACCAGGCCCAGCTCGCCGGTCTCCTCCTCGCTCAGGCCCTCGACGGTGCGGACCTCGCGGTCCTGCACCTGGCCGGCCGCGACCAGGCAGGAGCAGACCGGGGTGCCGTCCAGGTACACGGTGCAGGAGCCGCACTCGCCCTGCTCGCACGCGTTCTTTGAACCCGGCAGACCGACCCGCTCGCGCAGCACGTAGAGCAGGCTCTCGCCCTCCCAGACGTCATCGGCCTCGACCGGCTTGCCGTTGGCGGTGAAAGTGACCCTCATGCCGCACTCCTGATCTGCTTGCTGTAGTCGTTCCAGGTCCAGGTGAGGGTGCGGCGGGCCATCACGGCCAGCGAGTGGCGGCGGTAGTCCGCCGTGCCGCGCACGTCGTCGATCGGCGAGGCGGCGGCCTTGACCAGCTCGCCGAAGCGCTGGATCACCTCGGTGCCGAGCAGCTCGCCCGACTCCCACAGACCGCGCTCCTCGAGCACGCCCTGCAGGTACTCCTCCGCCTCCACGGCGCGACGCGGCGTGGGGGCAGCCGAGCCGATACCGGTACCGACGGTGTGGTTCTTCGGGTGCAGCGCGAAGCCGAACGCGCAGACCGCGATGACCATCGCGTTGCGGGTGCCGATCTTCGAGAACTGCTGCGGGCCGTCCGCCACCGGGATGTGGACCGCGCGGATCAGCTCGTCCTTCTCCAGGCTGTTCCGCTTGACCCCGACGTAGAACTCGTCGATCGGGATCATCCGGGTCCCGCGGACGGAGCAGGCCTCGACGAACACGTCGCGGCCGGCGGCCAGCAGCGCCGGGTGCGCGTCACCGGCGGGGGACGCGCCGCCGAGGTTGCCGCCGACACCGCCGCGGTTGCGGATCTGCGGGGAGCCCACCGTGTGCGCCGCACGCGCCAGCCCCGGCAGGGGCTCGGAGAGCTCGTCGATGATCCGGGAATACGGGACCGCGGCCCCGAGTCTCACCACACCGTCGGTGATCGACCACTCGGTCAGCTCGGTGATGCGGTTCAGGTCGAGCAGGGCGGATGGCCGGTGGACGTCGAAGTTCATCTCGACCATGACATCCGTGCCGCCCGAGATCGGCAGCGCGGTCGGGTGCTCAGCCTTAGCCGCGAGAGCCTCGTCCCAGGTAGCGGGCCGCAGGAACTCCATGCGGGTGTCTCCTCAAGTCGTCGCCAATCGAACCAGTGGGCACTGTGCCCGGAATCCGCGGGGCCCGAGTGGGGGCGGCGGGCGGAATTCCCAAACCTCCGGTGCTCAAACTCGCCTCCGATCCGTTGCCGGGGCGTTGAGTCCAGGTCACCGGGGTGTGTCCGGCGGCGTGTCTGCCAGTGAACCGCTGTGACCCGGCCCACTGGGAGTCACCGATGGCATGAAGCCCGCGCGCCGGGTCCGCCCGGCATCCTGTACGTTCCTCTAAGGACGGAGAATGTGCTGCTGAGCGCTATCCCAGCAGCCCCTTACGACCGTAATCCGGCCGTGACGACGAAGCGACGGCCCCGTGACCCGGCGGAGCGCTGATACGTAACACCGAAGATCCGTGAACTCGGGCACAATCTCCCCCCACCTGCGCGTGTCGGCCCAGGTTGCTGCCCAGGGGCAGCGGTTTTCCCTCACACTTGGTACAGACGAAGGAGTCTGCGGATGCGCGTCCGTGACCTGCTCGCCCCCGGCGCCCCGAGACTTCGGCTGCTCGCGGCCGAGGACGAGCTCGACCGACAGGTCAGCGGTGTGATGACCACGGACCTGCACGACCCGGGCCGCTACCTGCACGGTGGCGAGCTGGTGCTCACCGGCATGCTCTGGCGCACCGGGCCGGAGGACTCCGAGCGCTTCGTGCGCACGCTGGCCGCCGGCGGCGCGGTGGCCCTGGCGGCCGGCGAGGCCGAGGTCGGCCCGATCCCCGAGGACCTGATCGAGGCCTGCCGCCGGCACCGGATGCCGCTGCTCGCGGTCCCCGACGACATCGCCTTCTCCACCCTGACCGAGTTCATCGGCCGCCAGGTCTCGGCCGACCGGGCCGCCGACCTGGCCGCGCTGGTCGACCGGCACCGGCTGCTGGTCTCCGCGGCCGGCGGCGGTGGCCTGGACGCGGTGCTCGACCTGCTCGGCGGCGACCTCGACCTGGACTGCTGGGTGCTCACCCCCACCGGACAGGTGGTCGCCGGGCCCGCCGACCACCTCACCGTCGAGGACCGCGACCAGCTGGTCCGGGCCCACCTGGCCGCCCAGCGCCAGCGCCGCCGCCCGCCGCACCGGGCCCGGCTGGTCTCCGGCTCCTACTCGCTGCTGCCGGCCGCGGCCGACCCGGAGGACGAGGCCCCGCTGGCCGACTGGGTGCTCGCGGTGGCCGGCGACGTCACCGAGTGGACCACCAAGCGCCAGCAGCTGGCCGAGAACCTGGCCCGGCTGGTGGCCGCCGAGCGCACCCGGCGCGACGAGGGCCGCCGGCTGCGCCGCCGGCTGGCCGACGAGGTGCTCACCCTGCTGCAGCGCGACGCCGACCCGGCCGAGATCAGCCGCACCCTCTACGCCTCCTCGGCGATGGCCGCCCGGTACGAGGGCGCGGTGCCCAGGACCCCCGAGCCCGAGGGCGCCTGGCTGGTGCTCAGCGCGGAGGGGACCGGCCTGCCCGACGGCGCGGTGCGCTCGATCCTGGAGGAAGCCCTCACCGACACCTCGGACCGGGCGCTGGTGGCCGGCACCGGCGGCGGTGCGGTGATCGTGCTGCCCGCGCCGGGGACCGCGGTGCCGGCCGACGCGCTGCGCGAGCTGCTCGCGCCGCTGGAGGCCGGGCTCGGCTCGGAGGGGCGGATCACGGTGGGCGTCTCGGCGCCCGCGCTGGAGGCCGGCGCGCTGCGCGGGGCGCTGGAGGAGGCCCGGCACGCCCGCCGGATCGCGGCAGCCCGGGTCGGCCGGGTCTGCGTGGCCGGTCCCGAGGAGCTGGCCTCGCACGTGCTGCTGCTGGCCGCGGTGCCGGACGAGGTGCGGCGCGCCTTCCGCAGCCGGCTGCTGGACAAGGTGATCGGCTACGACATCGAGCACCAGGCCGACCTGGTCCGCACCCTGGAGGCCTTCCTGCGCTCCGACGGGTCCTGGACCCGGTGCGCCGCCCAGCTGCACGTGCACGTCAACACGCTGCGCTACCGGATCGGCCGGATCGAGGAGCTGACGGGTCGTGACCTGTCGCGGCTGGAGGACCGGGTGGACTTCTACCTGGCCCTGGAGCTGGCCTGACGGGTCGTCGGGGGAGCAGCACCGGGGGGGAGTGGGGGGGGGGGGGGGGGGGGGGGGGGGGGGGGTGGGGGGGGGGGGGGGGGGGGGGGGGGGGGGGGGGGGGGGGGGGGGGGGGGGGGGGGGGGGGGGGGGGGAAAAACATTTCACTTTTTGGGGGGGGAGGCGGCTGCCAGGGGGCGCGGTGCTGCGGGGCGGGCGTCGATCAGGGCTCGGGCGCTGATCAGGGCTTCGGTGCCGGGATGAGCTTGCTCAGCCACTCGAAGACGCTCGGGATCATCGGCCGCCAGAGCGAGGGGGTGTGCGGACCGGTGGTCAGCACCACCTGCACGGTGGTCGGCGACTTGGCGGCGGCGGCCAGCGCCTGGCCGTCCTCGTAGCCGTCGCCCTTGTCACCGCTCTGGTAGAGCGCCAGCTTCGGCGGGGTGGCCTCGTGCTGCAGGATGTAGAGCGGGTTGGAGGTCTGGCGCAGCTTGGGGTCCTTCGCGGTCAGCGAGAGGTTCTCGGAGTTCGGGTCGTTGTAACCCGAAAGGCTGATCGCGGCCCGGTAGCGGTCCGGGTGCAGCAGCGCCATCCGGTCGGCGCAGTGCGCCCCCGCCGAGTAGCCGCCCACCGCCCAGGAGTCCGGCGACGGGTCGGCCCGGAAGTTGTCCAGGATCATCTGCGGCACGTCGGTGGAGAGCCAGGTGTCGGCGTTGACCTTGCCGGGCACGTTGGCGCAGCCGGTGTCGACCGTGGTGCTGATCAGCTGGGTGCGCGGCGAGACCAGGATGAACGGGGTGACCTGGCCGGACTGCATCAGCGGCTTGAGCTGCTCGGAGACCTTCAGCGAGCCGAACCAGGTCTTCGAGGAGCCGGGGAAGCCCGGGAACAGCTCGACGACCGGGAACTTCACGTCCTTGTACGCCGGGTCGTTGTACTGCGGCGGCAGCCAGACGTTGACCTCGCCGTCCACGCCGGAGACCCGGCCCTTGAGGTCGGTGGTCTGCACGTCCTTGGGCACCAGCGGGTCGTCCACGCCCTTGAACTGCTGCAGCACCTTGGCGGCGGCCGGCTTGTCACCGGTCTGCCCCGCCGCGTTCTGGCCGGCCGCGTCACCGGAGGGCACCGGCGGCACCGAGGAGACGTGGCTGTCGTCCCCGAGCAGGTCGCCCCAGCTGCCGTAGATCAGGTTGGCGTTGTTGACCATGACGAAGATCATGGTCACGGCGGTGGCCTGGCAGAAGAGGATCATGATCAGCCGGACCAGGGCCTGCAGCGGCTTCGGGCCGCGGACCCTGCCCCAGAGCAGCAGGGCCACGGCGATGGACACCGGGACCAGGACGATCGTCAGGATCAGGAAGGGCTGTCCCGTCAGTTGCATCTATCTCTCGAATCCGGGTTGCTGGCGTGCCCGGACCCCGCATGCCCGGTGCTGATGACGACTGCTGTGACGTGGGCACCGGGCGAGCGCCAGGTGCCGACGACAATGAAGAACGACGGTGTGAACGAATCTCCGGTTTCATCCGTTACTGGGGAAAACCTGAGAGGAAGATCACGTGCACCTGGGAGGCCGCTGAGTGCCGCACCCCAGTCTGTCATCCGGACGGGGGTGCCCCGTGCCGTTACTGGGGCCGGGAGCCGGCTCGGGGTAGCGGCAGGAGCGGGGCGGGCGGCGACCTGCCGGGCAGATCGGTGCGGCGTATCGTTCCCGTCGTGACCCAACCAGGCGGCCGCACCGGCCAACCCGTCCTCCCCGCGCTCCTCGGTCTCGGGCAGCGCGGTCTCGGCCAGCGCGCCCTCGGCCCGCGCGGAGTCGACCGGTACGGTGCGGACCGGCGCCGGCGCACGCTCCCGGCCGGGGTGCTGCGGCTGCCGACCATCGGGATCGACATCGGTGGCACCAAGGTGGTCGCCGGGGTGGTGAACGGCGAGGGCGCGATCGTCGAACAGCTGCGCGCCGACACCCCGCACAAGAGCAAGAGCCCCAAGGTGGTCGAGGACGTCATCGTCGAGCTGGTGCTGGAGCTGGCCGACCGGCACGACGTGCACGCGGTGGGCATCGGCGCCGCCGGCTGGGTCGACGCCGACCGCTCCCGGGTGCTCTTCGCCCCGCACCTGAACTGGCGCAACGAGCCGCTGCGGGAGGCGCTCAGTGACCGGCTGAAGTTCCCGGTCGTGGTGGAGAACGACGCCAACGCGGCGGCCTGGGCCGAGTGGCGGTTCGGCGCCGGGCGCGGCGAGGACCTGGTGGTGATGATCACCCTGGGGACCGGGATCGGCGGCGCGGTGGTCCGGCACGGGTACGTGGACCGCGGCCGGTACGGGCTGGCCGGCGAGTTCGGGCACATGCAGGTGGTGCCGGGCGGGCATCGTTGCCCGTGCGGCAACCGGGGGTGCTGGGAGCAGTACTCCTCGGGCAACGCGCTGGTCCGCGAGGCGCGCGAGCTGGCCGCGGCCGAGTCGCCGGTGGCGCAGCCGCTGCTGGCCCGGGTGGGCGGCGAGGTGGCGGCGATCACCGGGCCGCTGGTCACCGAGGCGGCGCGGGCCGGCGACCCGATGGCGACCGAGCTGCTGCACGACATCGGCACCTGGCTGGGGGTGGGGCTGGCCAACCTGGCCGCCGGTCTGGACCCGGGCCGGTTCGTGGTGGGCGGCGGCGTCTCGGCAGCGGGCGAGCTGCTGCTCGCGCCGGCGCAGGACGCGTTCCGGCGCACCCTGACCGGGCGCGGCTTCCGGCCCGAGGCGCAGATCGTGCCGGCGGCGCTGGGCAACGAGGCCGGCCTGATCGGCGCCGCCGACCTGGCCCGCGCGGTGGCCCGGCGGTTCCGCACGGTCAAGCGGAGCCGCGCGGAGCGCTGAGGGCGGGGGTCGGAGCGCTGACGGCGGGGGTCGGGTCAGGGGGATCGCGGTGACGGATCACGGATCTCGGATCACAGATAGTGGATGACGGCTGACAGATTTCAGATTCTGTCAGCTGTCATCCGTGATCCGCTATCCGTCACCCTCACTCCTCGCCCTCCGCAGCCGCCGGCTCCGGCAGCGGCACCCGGTCGCGGTAGTACCAGCGACTGAGCGCCGCCCGCAGCCGCTCCGGCCGGGTGTCCCGGACCGCGGGCAGCGGCGTCGGCCGGTCCCCCAGGGTCAGCTGGTGGCGCTGCAGCAGCGGCAGCGGCTCGCGCTCGCCCAGGTAGCCGCCCTCGACCGACTGGCGGACCAGCCCGGTGGGCGTCGACCCCGCGGTGAACCGCCGCCGGTCCCGGTCCTGCAGCGCCAGGCAGATCCGCCGGGTCAGCCAGAACGCCACCGCCGGCGCCACGAACAGCGCCACCCGCAGCGTCCAGTCCAGCCCGTTCACCGAGACGCGGAAGACCAGCGCCAGCACGTCCTGCCCGCCGGCCATCAGCAGCACCGCGTAGGCCGTGAGCGCCGCCACCCCGATCGCCGTGCGCACCGGGCGGTCCCGCGGCCGGTCGCACAGGTGCCGCTCGCCGCGGTCGCCGGTGATCCACTGCTCCGCGAACGGGTAGGCGTAGAGCAGCCCGAACAGCACCAGCGGGAAGAGCACCGCCGGGATCAGCGGGTTCCACGGGATGCTGTGGCCCCACAGCCGGGTCTCGGTGCCCGGCATCAGGCGCAGCGCCCCCTCCAGGAAGCCCATGTACCAGTCCGGCTGGGCGTCGGTGGAGGCCTGGTCGGCCCGGTAGGGGCCGTACTTCCAGATCGGGTTGACCTGGGCGACCGCCGCCAGCACCACGATCACCCCGCTGACCAGGAAGAGCAGCCCGACCGTCTTGGCCAGGAAGTGCGGGAACATCGGCCGGCCGACCACGTTGCGCGCGCTCCGGCCGGGCCCGGCCCACTGGGTGTGCTTGAGGTAGAAGACCAGGATCAGGTGCGCCGTCACCAGGCCGACCAGGATCCCCGGCAGCAGCAGGATGTGCGTGGTGTAGAGCCGCGGCACGATGTCGGTGCCCGGCCACTCGCCGCCGAAGGCGAAGAACGAGAGGTAGCTGCCGACCAGCGGGATGGCCAGCATGAACCCCTGCGCGGTGCGCAGTCCGGTGCCGGAGAGCAGGTCGTCGGGCAGCGAGTAGCCGGCGAAGCCCTCGACCAGGGCGAGCTGGAACAGGGTCAGCCCGATCAGCCAGTTCACCTCGCGCGGGCGGCGGAAGGCGCCGGTGAAGAAGATCCGCAGCAGGTGGCAGCCGATCGCCGCGACGAAGACCAGCGCGGCCCAGTGGTGGACCTGCCGGATCAGCAGCCCGCCGCGGACGTCGAAGCTGATCGCCAGGGTGCTGGCGTAGGCCGCCGTCATCCGCTGCCCGACCAGCGGCGCGTACGAGCCCGCGTACACCACCTCGCCCATCGTGGGCCTGAAGTAGAAGGTCAGGTAGACGCCGGTGACCAGCAGCAGGGTGAAGCTGTACAGCGCCAGTTCGCCGAGCAGGAAGGACCAGTGGTCGGGGAAGACCTTGCGCACCAGCCCCCGGCCCGCGTCCAGGAACGGCAACCGGCCGTCCAGCCAGAGGGCCGCGCCCGCCCTGCCCTCCTCGCCCGAACGCCGCATCCGACCCGTGCCTCCCGTCCGTCGCCGCCCGGCCGCGGCCGCCCTGGCCCCGGCCGCAGACCAGCCTTACCGCCCGGGCGGCGGGGCCCGGGCGCCATCGCCGGGCGCGGCGGGCGGGTTCACCCCGTCGCGCTAATCGGGGGCTGTCGGTGGCGCGGGGTATCTTCGGGACGGGTGCCGGGGCCGCCGCCCCCGTGCCCCGTCCCCGCAGTTCCCCGTACCGCTGGAAGGCCTGGTCGTGACCGTCCGCATCGCCACCTGGAACATCAACTCCGTCACCGCGCGGCTGCCCAAGCTCGTCGAGTGGCTGGAGAGCGCCAAGCCCGACGTGCTCTGCCTGCAGGAGCTGAAGTGCGCCGCGGACGCCTTCCCGTACGAGGAGATCTCCGCGCTCGGCTACCAGACCGAGGCGCACGGCACCGGCCGGTGGAACGGCGTGGCGATCCTCTCCAGGATCGGCATCGAGGACGTGGTCCGGGACCTGCCCGAGCAGCCCGGCTACCTGGCCGACGACGCCCTGGTCCCCGCCGTCGAGCCGCGTGCCATCGCCGCCACCTGCGGCCCGGTCCGGGTCTGGTCGGTCTACGTGCCCAACGGCCGCGAGGTCGGCCACGCGCACTTCCGCTACAAGCTCGACTGGCTCGGCACCCTGCGCACCGCCGTGGCGGAGGACGCGGCCGGCGAGCGCCCGTTCGCGGTGCTCGGCGACTTCAACGTGGCGCCCGCCGACGAGGACGTCTACGACCTGGCGGACTTCGAGGGCGCCACCCACGTCACGCCGCTGGAGCGGGCCGCGCTGACCGCGTTGCAGGACGTCGGCCTGTCCGACGTCCTGCCCCGCCCGCTCAAGTACGACCACCCCTACACCTACTGGGACTACCGCCAGCTCGCCTTCCCGAAGAACCGCGGCATGCGGATCGACCTGGTCTACGGCAACAGCCCGTTCACCACCGCGGTCAGCGACAGCTACGTGGACCGCGAGGCCCGCAAGGGCAAGGGCACCTCGGACCACGCGCCGGTGGTCGTCGACCTGGCGCTGTAGCGGGGGCGGGCCGGCGCGTGGCGGCCGACAGCGGTCAGTCCTCCGCAGCGGCCTTCAGGGCGGCGGTGGCGAGCAGGTACTGGGCCAGCAGGTAGGTGGACATGATCCAGAACTCGTGGCCCGGCAACTGCTTCCAGCCGGCCAGCCGGGTGGCGATCAGCGTGTCGGAGAGCAGGAAGAGCGCCCCGCCCAGCCCGCCGCGCCGGCCCAGGCCGGCCGAGGTCACCGCGGTCGAGGCCAGCAGCAGGCTGTACCCGGCCACCGGCACCTTCAGCTCGCCGAGCCCCGGCCAGAGCTGATGGATCATCACCGCCCAGGCCAGCGCGTAGCCCGCCGCCACCAGGGCAGCCCGCCGCCGGTCGGTCAGCGCGCCCTGCTTGGCGAACATCGTCACGTAGCAGACGTGCGCCGCCGCGAACGAGCCCATCCCGGCCAGGAAGGCCCGCTCGTCGTCGACCTGGAGCAGCGCGTCGCCGGCCGCGCTGGCGATCAGCGCCGGGGTCAGCAGCCGCGGCGCGGGGTGCTCGCCGGCGGTGCGCGCATGGCCGGCGAGCAGCGGCATCAGCGCCGGCTTGGTGACCTGCTCGACCGCCTTGCGCTCCGTCAGCAGGGACCCCAGGTGGGCGGCGGCGGTCGCCGTGAAGGCGGTCAGCAGGCCGCGGCCGCGGCGGGCGGCGGTGATCGAGTTCAGCATGTCCGGCACGATAGGCGACGTGAGCGGGGCACCGGAAGGGCCTCCCCGTTTCCTCCCTTAGGCTGTCTCCGACACGGTGAGCGGTACGGCGGAGGGGCGCGTGAACGGGGGCGGAGCGCTGGGCGGACGGCCGTCGGCCGTGGCCCTGGCACCCGACGACGAGGTGACCGGCGAGGTGACCCTGACCTTGACCTCCTGGCGCCCGCCCGGAGCTGCCCGCACCCCCGACCAGCCGGCCCCGCGGCCGGCCGGTGAGCCGGTGCCCGGGCCCGCCGGCGACCACCTGCTCGACCTGGCCGAGCGGCTGGCCGCCGCCACCCCGGAGGCCGCGCACGACCTCTTCACCGACGCCTTCGGCCTCTACAGCGCCCGGCACTTCGGAATCGCCCCCGAGCCGCCCTGCGCCGACCTGGCCGCGGTCAGCTGGTGGCACGGCCCCCCGGTCGGCCGCCGCTCGCTGCCCGGCGCCCGCCGCGGCCGCCGGGCCGCCCGCGCCG